>JABDEF010000099.1 GCA_013287235.1 Gammaproteobacteria bacterium | reverse complement strand
ATTTTTAAATTTAACGCAAGTGTATTTAATTTTAGAAATTCAGCATAATAACTTTTACCCATTTTTGTTAAACTGAGATCCTCTTTAATATCATGTTCAGATTTATTTTTAAGCGCAATCTGCATGATAGAATCTGAATATAGACTCTCTTCTCCTGGATTTATAATTAAAGCTTTTAATTTATTAATTAAATCCAATAACTCTTTTGCTTTTTTTTCTTTTTGTGAAAGATCCCTCAATTCAGAATATTCTTTCAACGCAAGATCAATTTCAGCAATGGAATGCATCGCATGAATAAATAAATTTTTGTGTGGCGTATTTGTATGGATGGCTTCTTTAGAGCCTCCTATCTTTTTAAATATTTTCGTCACGATTTTCAATGCTTTAAATGCGGAAGTGTTTTTATCATGACATTTTGCAGCTTCCAATATCTCAATACACTGCGTTAATTTTTCAAATATTTTTTCATCTTTTGGACTATTGTCTTTTTCATTAAGATATGTTTTTATGCACTCATCAATTTCTTTATCATGTTCAAAATCCATTTTTAAGAGTGTTTTCTTTGGACTTGATGAAGAAACAAATAAACCTGACGAAATCATTTTCATATCTAATATTTTTTTCGTCCAATTGACAATGGTTTGATGCTGTATATCTACAATCAATTGTAAACCGGATTGTGTCAGCATATTTTGCAGGGTCTCGATATTTCCTTGTAAAACAGGAATACCCATTGCATTGAATTGCGCTGCTTCGTGTGAAGTTGATGGCGAGGGTTGTTTTATCATCACCACTCGAATATCTGTATTGGGTTTATTGAGATAGCGATGCAATGCATTCTCAATCGTTTCCGCAATCAAAATTTGGTTTTGATTGTCAATGACTTTTGTTTGATTACCGGCAGGCGCAATCACAACCGCTTTGATTTTTTCGATACTCTTATCCGTTTTTATTTTAATCCAATATTCTGGTTGAATGGCAGAAGGTATGATGAGCGATTTTAAACCCGGAATGGGTCGCACTTGTACAATATGTAATGTTTTTGTATTCGCTTCATAGACAAATTCAACATCCATTGGCATCCCATAATGATCGCTGATTGCACAACCGACTCGCGCAATACTTCGCGCAATAGACGATGGTAAACTCGGATTATTTTGTAAATCCGTGCTATTATTTTTAATAATCAATTTTCTTTTACATGTAGAATCCTTATCCTTTATTTCAGATGGTACTAATCGATACGGTTTTTTATAAATTTCAGCATGCACCAACCCTCTTTGAGTCACATCATAGGTATCAAAAGGTGCTTTACTATTCACAATTAATTCACCATGTCCAGGTGCAACATCAATACGAGTGATTGCACCTTGTGCGTACATCACACCGGATGCGACGACTTTTTTATCGTCGACTTCTCCTTCTAGTTTTTCACCCACCATTTTTTGAATAAGCACCGGCATAAACGGTTCTTTTTTAATGGTATCCCCGCTTAATAGTCGCTGCGTAATCGACTTTTCACTAAAATAGGATGCAACGACAATACCCATTGCTTTTGAAATAGCATTTGTGTCAACGATGATTGCGGCGACACTTTTATTTCCACCAGGATTTGCAATATCAACCGTATCTTCTTCTCCCGTACTTCGGATCATTAATAAGTCGTCTGTTTTAAATGAATGAGATAAAAAAGATGTCACATCTAAAGGATGTGTATCAAAGCAATTTTTAATGAGATTTTTTAATTTTTTAAGTTTTGTTTTTGTGACTGTATTTAATACTTTCCCATTTTTACTTTGCAGAGTTATAAATTCATTCCATAAAGATTCCCATTCTTTTGCATGTTTGTTCAAATGATCTTTTATGGATTTATCTTCGATAGGGGTGATTTCAGGAATTTGGATGTGGATATTTTCGTCTTTTAAGGTTTGACATAATAAATTTAATTCCATTAAATTTGAAGATTTGTTCCCGTAGCGTTCAGCATTTTTTTTAATACGTGCATCTGTATCACGATGAAAGGATTTCATATTTTTCCCTTTTTTTTATTTTATTTTTTTATTATATTTTTTATAATTATCGCTAACTTTTGTGTTTATTTTTGTAAAAAATCCTCTTTTGGTATATTGATATACTGTCATACGACGTTTATCTTCAGTCAATGGGTCCGCTTTTTGAGCGCATAACCATTGAACCACCAATAATCGATGATGTATTACTCCCTTCATTAGGGCGGTATGCCCATTATTATCTCGATAATTTAGTATTTCTCTATAAAAGTAATCTTCAAATATATTTTTAAATTTTTTTAAATAGTATATCTCGCCTTTCGCTGCAGTATGAATGAATGCATTTCCTAGTAAATTTTTCAAAATTTTATTCAAATGAAAATCTTTGTTATCTTGCATGAGATTTTTAATTTTTAATAAATTTTGATTCATAACAAGATTTTTACAATAAATTGTTAAATGATCTAAATAATTTTTTTGTTCACAATTAACTTCTCTTTGCAATGACT
>JABDEF010000098.1:1049-2521 GCA_013287235.1 Gammaproteobacteria bacterium | reverse complement strand
CAGTAATGTACTATTTAGCCAGGATTTTCCCGGATTAGTCATAAAAGTTTCCCTAAAAGGGATTAAAAAAACCGATGAAAATGCCGAACATGTCTGGATCGATGCAAAAGCAGGTGAAAACTGGCATCAATTGGTTATGCATTGTATTCAAAACCAATGGGCGGGTATCGAAAATCTTTCTCTCATTCGCGGCACCGTGGGCGCCGCACCCCTACAAAATATTGGTGCCTATGGCGTTGAGCTGCGTGATACCTTCGAAAAATTAATGGCTATTCGTATCCAGGATGGCAAAATTTGTGAATTTGACCATGCGGGTTGTCATTTTGGCTATCGTGACAGTATTTTTAAAAATGCATGTAAAAATCAATATATTATTCTCTCAGTGCTTTTGCGCTTGAATAAAACACCTGTTTTTCACACAGAATATGGTGCGATAAAAGAAACACTGGCAGCCATGCAAGTCAATGCATTGAGTATCCAGCACATTAGTCAGGCGGTCATTCAAATTCGTCAACAAAAATTGCCTGATCCTAAAAAAATTGGCAATGCAGGCAGTTTTTTCAAAAGTCCAATCGTATCCTTAGAAACTTTTTTAATGATAAAAGATAAATATCCCAACGTGCCGCATTTTCTTGATCCAGAAGGTCAATTTAAAATTCCTGCGGGTTGGCTCATTGAGCAATGCGGTTGGAAAGGTCATCGCGCAGGGGATACCGGTGTACATCAACACCATGCCTTGGTATTAGTGAATTATGGCACCAGTTCTGGAAGTGAAATCAAGCGCTTAGCAGAAGACATTCAAGCATCGGTGAAAGAGAAATTTTCAGTCAATTTAGTGCCAGAAGTGAATATTATTTGACGCTTCGTAAGCATTTGCACTTGTTTATACTTAAAAAATCTGTATCTATTCACCCCCTTTGAAAAAGGGGGTCGCCATGCGCTTTTTGCATGGCGGGGGGATTTTACAGCTTTTAAAATCCCCCGCCTTAGCTAGCGCTCGTCGACCTCCTTTTTCAAAGGGGGTGAATAGATACAAAAAATCTCTATATTCGTATTATGGGTAAAATTCAAACAAAAATTCAAACAATCTCTTGTTCTTAATCTCATGTTGTGCTATTATTTTACAATTATTTTATATTAGACTGTTTTTTATGTTATCCGAGCAACCGCTTTCACAATCCGCTGAAGGTTCAGAAACGCAAAAAGAAACCGTCGTTATATCAGGCGCAGGACCTGCGGGCTTAACATTAGCCATTGATTTATGTCATAAAGATCCCACTAAAAAAGTTATCATTGTAGAAAGTCGTGAAGAAAAACTTTCAAGCATACGTCCTCAATTAGTTTATTTAGATCCAGTTTCAAGATCTTTTTATTTATCTTTAATCGAATCTAATCCATCACTGATATCATATTTAGCGCCATATTTGGTGGGTAAAATCTTATATTCATTCTCAGGAAATTCATATGCAGCT
>JABDEF010000098.1:0-1039 GCA_013287235.1 Gammaproteobacteria bacterium | reverse complement strand
AAAGTTGAAGATATAGATTTTAAAAAAAATATTTTGACTATTCGTTCCTCTAAAAGTACTGAAAATCAAATCCCATTTAAATATCTTATTGATGCCGGTGGTACCTCTCATGATATAGGAAATAAATTGAAGCCTTATGGTGTAGAGTACAAAACAATTTTTGAATCTAAACTTGACTGTATGTTGACTTATTACTTGAGAGTAAAGAATAAAGATGAAAATAAAATAGTAGAATTGCCGCAAAGAGTATTATCAGCTTTTAATATTCAAGATGTAGGTCGCACTTTTATTTATTTTGATCGATGGTCTCATGCTAAATCACAAGGAAAGCAACTCAAATTCTATATAACTACGTCCGTTTCTTCCAACTTGTATTCCGATTTTCAAGAAAACCCAGAGAAAGGTAAAAAATATTTAAAAAAAATAGCTGCATATGAATTTCCTGAGAATGAATATAAGATTTTACCCACCAAATATAGCGCTAAATATGATATCAGTGATAAAGAGAATCCTAAAGAAAAATTGAAATATCAACTTTTTAGAAGAACATTTGAAAGTGTTTCTGTTGCTTGTATAGAAATCGAAGGAGCTTTATATGGTTTTTGCGGCGATTCACGAAACAGTCCGGATTTTTATCAAGGAATAGGTGTTAACTCTGGCTGTGCGCAAGCGAGATATTTCGCAGATTATATTTCAGCCCAAATAACATTGGCAGAATTAAATATTAGCTCCGAGATGAGGGTTAGAAGACAATTACACCGAACAAAATATGAGGTTGAAATAAGTCCTGACTATATTAGCCTCGAACAAAAATTGGGATATATCATTCCCCAATTGAATGCAGACATAGATAGCCAATTACACATTTTTGAATCAAAAAATTCGATGGGATATTTTGAGGAACAAATAGAACAATTAAAAGAATTAAAGGATGAAATGACATATGGGCCTACACTAGTTGATATTCCTACAATTAAAGAGCCAATGAAAGCAGAAATATTAGAAAGCCTTAGGTCGATATCTGAAAAATTAAAGCGTA
>JABDEF010000097.1 GCA_013287235.1 Gammaproteobacteria bacterium | reverse complement strand
TTCCCTCCATTCCTGCTATCAGTGAGGATTTTGCAATTAGCAGTATTCAAACACAATTAACATTAACATTATATTTGTTGGGATTTGGTGTGTCACAACTTATTTATGGCCCTTTGTCAGATTCGTTTGGACGAAGAAAAGTACTTTTAGTTGGGCTTTTTATTTTTTTAATAGGAAATGTATTTTGCACTTTTGCGCTGACGAAAGAGATATTATTCTTAGGACGTTTAATCACAGGGATAGGAGCCGGATCCTGTGGTGTGTTAAATCGCGCTATTGCAAGCGATTGCTTTAAAGGAAGAGAATTTTCAAAAGCCTGGTCCATCACAACCACATCGCTCGTCATTACGCTTTGTTTGGCACCTGTTTTGGGCGGGTATATTCAAGAATTTTGGCATTGGCGTGGAAATTTTCTTACGGCAATGATTTATGTTTTTATCGTGTTAGGTATTATTTTTAAATATCTTCCTGAAACTAATCAATCACTTGGTAATCGAATATTGGATCTTCGTAAAATTTTAATGGATTATCGTTCCGTTTTAAGGATGCCTTCATTTCTCATGGGTGCAACTTCGTATACGCTTGCGTTTTCTGGTCTCATTGCTTATTTTCAAATAAGCCCTTTGCTGTTGATGGAAAATTTACACCTTTCCCCCAGTCAATTTGGTTGGTGTTCTTTGATTATTGCTTTTATGTATTTATTCGGAGGATTATTCGTCAATCGTTATGCGGGATCGTGGGGGACACAAAAATTACTCTTTATTGGAACAATTTTATTGATTATTGGCGGTATTTCTATGTTTCTTGGCGTACAATTAGAATATTTTAATATTATTGCCATATTATTACCAGCAAGTGTATTTGTGATTGGTGCACGTATTGTTATCCCAAATGCGATTGCCAATTCCATGGATGAAATTCGACATTTAAAAGGAAGCAGTTCTGCGGTGTTAGGATTCATGCAAATGTCGGGTTCATCTATGATTAGTTTTTGTATTGCTAAATTTAATCATGCTTCTTCTCTTCCGCTCTCAGTACTCTTCATTCTCATTGGATGTATCTTGTTTACGCTTACCATAATAAAAAAAGATGTGATGACTTGATTTCGAAAAGTGTTCTCGCCATACTTTTCATGTTAAAACTTAAAAAGGAATGAAATACATGGCAAAATTAGAATCAGGAGAAATCATTAGATATATTTTAGGTATAGGCAACAGTTATCAAAAAATAAAAAAAATTATCCATGAAACCAATAACCTTGAGGATGCAAAATCAAATTTTCATAGAATTGAAGAGGGTCTAGAATCGTTTCACACGATGAAGCAATCCAACTATCGCAATAAATGGAAAGAAGGTGCAACAGGTGGCGCGATCGCAGGTGCTTTGATTGTGGGGTTATCTCCCGCCATTTCTCCCGTCATATCATTCTGGGGTGCCTTATTTAGACTAGGTTCCGGTGTTGTGGCAGGGACTACGGCATCACTTGCCTACAATGAAATCAGTAGAAATTGCAGTCGGGAAAATAGACGCGCGATTGATGTGCATATTTTATTGCAAAATGCGAAAAATAAATTAGAGGAATTAGAGCGCTCGCCTCAATTATCGAGATAAAAGCGTTTTTAATCCTGGCCACACGTTATTGAGTATGATCGATTGGGCTTCTTTTGTGGGGTGAATCTGATCGCTTTGCATTAATGCAGGATTATCATCGATATCTTTTAAGAAAAGTAGTACAACGCTGATATCTTGGCGTTTGGACAAATTGAGAAAAATTTGCTGAAAGCTATCCGTATAGATTGCACCATAATTGGGTGGAATACGTAAACCAAGCACTAAGACTTTGCTGCCACTGTTTTTTGCGATATCAATTAATGTTTCGAGGTTCTTTTGAATCAAAGAAATCGGTAATCCACGTAACGCATCATTGCCACCTAACTCTATGATGGTGATGACGGGGTGATATGCGCTGATTGCAGCAGGTAATCGAGAAATGCCATTGCTAGTGGTATCACCTGAAATACTGGCATTGATGACTTGATAGAAGTATTTTTGGTCTTGCAGGCGTTTTTGTAATAACGATACCCATCCTTCTTCCCTATTAATGCCATACCCTGCGCTAAGACTATCGCCTAAAACGAGTATTGTATTTTGACAAAACCCCTGTAGAGTAAATAAAAACAATATTAACATCAGTGAGAGTCTTTTCATGTCAGTGTTTTCCGATTTTATAAGGGTGGAACATCTTAGCAGAACCGTGCTAAGCGGTGATAATACCATTACCATTTTAAAAGATGTGAGTCTGAAGATAAAGCAAGGTGAAAGTGTGGCCATACAGGGTGCGTCCGGCTCAGGTAAAACGACTTTGTTAACGTTGCTTGCAGGATTGGATCTTCCGACGACAGGGGAGATTTTTTTTCTAGAACATCATTTAAACCGTTTATCTCAGGAAAAACGGACCGAAATTCGCGGTCAATATATGGGGTTTATTTTTCAATCTTTTCAATTATTGGATACATTAACGGCGCTTCAAAATGTGATGTTACCTCTTGAAATCCATTATGTGGAAGATAGAAAAGCAAGAGAAGAGGCAGAAAAGTGGCTCACGCGTGTGGGACTGCATGAGCGTT
>JABDEF010000096.1:812-2776 GCA_013287235.1 Gammaproteobacteria bacterium | reverse complement strand
TGTTTTTTTCCATTTTGAAATAAACCACAGCCTGATTCATTTCTTAAAAAAACTTTTACTGATTCGACTTGATCTTTATTTTGAAATTCAATAATGTTTGACGATCTCGCAATTTTTTTAATTTGTTTAACGGCTGCAGATTTTATATTTTTCCAATCATCTGTCAATAGACCCTTTCTCATAAATAAAAATAAATGGCGATTTTTTTCAATAAAATCGATCACCATGATAACATCTGTAATTTCTTTTGTCTTATCAATTTGTTGAATCAATATTTGATTGAAGGCTTCTCGCTTAAAATTTTCATTCACTTTTACCTTATCTAAGTAAATGAGTAACTTATAATCATGTTCTTGATAACTTTTGTTCAGAAATATATTCTGAATCGCATGATAAAATTTTTTGGGTGATAATTGATTACTGTGATGAGATAAAATAAGCTTCATCAACGAATCATGATGATGTGTTATCGCATAGTCTAAAATAGACCCTCTTTTATAATCGGGATCAATGCGCTCGGTCCGACAGATGGCCATCACAAATTTTTCATCCGGTTTTTCGTCTTTGAGTACCTCAGAGACAAATATATTCAGCATTGAATCTGACAACATATGAGCAATTTGTTCTTTGAGAAGATTTTTGCCTGATGCAATCAAAGATTTTATCGATCCCCAACCCTGCAAATGCGCTTCTTTATATATATCTGCAAGGTTTTTCGCATCAAAATCTTGTAAATACTTTTCAAGCATGAGTTCAATCATACGTTCATTTTTATAAAAAAAAGCCGTTTTAAAAGGCGTTTGACTCGCATCCAGACTATTCGTTCCCAATGGATGTGCGCCTAATTCAAAAAGCATCTCTGCTGTGTCCGCATCAAT
The DNA here is from genome assembly GCA_013287235.1 of Gammaproteobacteria bacterium. Next base: position 1,898 of record JABDEF010000096.1, on the reverse strand, counting down.
GATTCTATCTTCTATCATTTTACATAATAGGTAATTTAATTCCTCAAATTTACCTTGGTAAAATTCTTTTAAGGCTTCTTTTTTATATTTCAATACATTTTTTATGACTAAGTCCCGGTGAGTCTCTTTTGAACTCACGACAATCAATAACGCGAATGCTAACTCTTTGGGTGTATAATCATTAAATGATATTCTATTATTCAAAAGTATATCCCAAGAATAGCCCATGCATTCGAAAGCCGTTTGCTGTTGCCCATCGAAATGAAAAAGCCGAAATGCATTTGCGCCCGCTTTAATGAATAATTCAATAGATGCTTCAAGCGTTAAAAGATCATTCATATCATTCAAATTATACAATGCATTTGAAAATACGAATAAAGCAGAATCGAGCTCATCCTCCGACAGGCGTTCAAAAATTTCTTTATGGTGATTCTCTAAAATGACGTACGCTTCAATCAAACTACCTTCTTTTAATAAAGTTTCAAAAAAATTTTTAAAATGTATTGCTGTATTCCGTCCTAATTCTTCTGTTCTTGATTTACTCATAACTATCCTTCCTTTATTATCAAACAAAGTCACGGGTCGTTTACAATTCTCCTATGCTGGTCAAAAACCCACGATATTCTGTGCTTCGCGGCCTTACCAACAACGTAAACTGCGTTGCAATGCTCGAATATCGTGGGTTTTTGACTCAGCTGAAGCAAAATTGTAAACAGTTCTTAATTCTGCTATTAATTTTACAAAATGTACACATGTATAAAAGATGAGTATGTGTTATAATAAATATATTAATCTTGGTGTTTATCATATGAAAATTGAAAAGCTCCTTGAATTAAGTGTTAAGCAAGCCGCATCGGATTTACATATATTACCAGGTAATACACCTCTTCTACGTATTTATGGCAACCTCACTTCTTTAAAAGAATATCCGGCGCTCACCAGTGACGATACACAAATGTTAATTTTTAGTATTATGTCCACCGAAGAAAAAATGGAATTTGAAAAAAATTTAATACTCGAGAAAGCACTAATTATTCCAAATGTCGGGAATTTCCGTGTCAGTGTCCTTCATCAATTAAATGGAAT
>JABDEF010000096.1:0-802 GCA_013287235.1 Gammaproteobacteria bacterium | reverse complement strand
CGTTGTACCACAAAAAATACCGACCTTTGAAGAACTGAGTCTTCCTACCATTTTAAAAACCCTATTAGGACTTCCTTATGGATTAATTTTAGTGGCAGGTGCCACAGGCTCAGGGAAGAGTTCAACACTTGCTGCAATGATCGACTATATTAATCAGTTTAGATCTTGCCATGTCATTACTATTGAAGATCCTATCGAATTTGTTCATCAAAGTAAAAAAAGTATCTTTAATCAAATCCAGATTGGCCGAGATACCACAGATTTTGCAGCGGCCCTTCGTGCTTCATTGAGACAAGACCCCAACGTGATTTTATTGGGAGAATTACGTGATCTTGAGACCATGCGGCTTTCTTTAACAGCCGCAGAAACGGGGCATCTCGTCCTCGCAACCATTCATGCGAGTTCGGCACCGCTTGCTATCAGTCGTTTTGCAGATGTTTTTCCTCACGAAGAAAAAAATCGCGTTCGGAGTTTACTTTCCGAAACATTACAAGGCGTAATCTGTCAAACGCTTGTAAAAAAAATCTCAGGAGGGCGAATTGCTGCTTTCGAAATCCTATTAATGACACCTTCAATCCGCCATTACATCAGGCAAGACATGCCTGCCCATATGGAATCCAGTATGCAAGCGGGAGGAGACAAAGGGATGCACACATTAGAACAGTATTTACAGCAACTCGTTGGAAGACGCTTAATTAATCCCCTCGTTGCAAGTCAAGCAATTCTAGGCCGTACATTTCAAGAAACTTCTGGTCAAAAAACCAGGAAAAAATAGACATAACAAAAAAGGCGATTTTTTGTG
>JABDEF010000095.1 GCA_013287235.1 Gammaproteobacteria bacterium | reverse complement strand
AAACCACAACAGGCGATTTGAATGATTAATTAATTTCATTACCATTTTATTTACTGAGTCAATTATATAGATTGATATAGGCGAAGCAAAAAAGCCTATGTTGGTAATGTGGATCCCATGCCGCATCCCCGCGCAGCAGCCTTCTCCCTTGTTAATTTTACAAGGGAGAAAGATAGGTATGTTACTTCCTTCTGCTTCGTGTTGAGTACTTTTCTTTTTTGGGTGGTTGCGTTTGAGCTTTTTCTTTTGCCACAGGAGTTGGGGATGAACAAGTTTTCGATATCGCACGTGCAAATAATCCTACTGATAAGATTCCGAGAACTCCACCTATAGTCATATGTAGCATGGTATTGTTTGTGACGACTTCTATAGGTTTGTAATCAATGCAACCTGTTGAATCTTTAGCGGATGATAAACACAGCGAATGTTCATACATTGTAGGCATCGTATCCCATGTATAATCTTGATTATTACTTTCTTTCCAATATCCTCCTCTACCTTTTGCATCAAATTTCTTGAATTTATTTAGAATATCTTTTCGTACTTTTTTAGTCAGAATGGTTTTTCCCTCGCTTAATGCTTTTATTTGAGGGCAAGTATTTAGCGTTCTCAGCATTGAGTTGATTTGTTGAGTGGTGACTTTCATTTGATGTTTTAAGTGAGTATGCCTGACATGATTTTCACCAAGATCGCCTGTATGATGAGCGTCGTGATCGGGATCGGTTGCAATAACATTGCGTATAGGTTCCTTGATTTCAAGTCTGTAGTTGTTGTTCGCACATCGCAAAACCAAATTACGGTCCGATGGAAAGTAAAGCCCAATTGTTTAATCATAAATAGCTTGTATAACCCCCCAAAGTGAATTCGATGTTGATCCACGTAAAAAAATGCTGATAGTATCTTCTATAATGGTGATGCCTATTACAAGATTTTCAGTTGTACTGTTGGGTGGTGAAATAACATATCTAAATATAAAAAAGTCCTCGTTCTGGTTTGTTAAAACTAAATTGGCCAATAATTATACCAAAAAAGGCGTTTACAAGTCAATTTTTTACACTATAATATACATTTTTTATACAATAACATGATTTTAGTGTATAATATTACTATAATGATGCTTTATTATGAGAGGATAAATTAATTGAGTATATCCCATTCAAGAGAGCCAAAAGAAGACGAGAAAAAAAATTCTCCTACCGTTAACATAGTCAAATGTCCCGCCGGTTTTTTTGCAACTTCAGGAAATGCAGATCTCGTTTTGTTATCATCGCCGCCTGAAAAATGGGATAAAGAACAAGAAATAGATGCTCTTCTTCCAGGTAGAAGAAAGTATATCTATGGAATTTATCAAGAAAATCTTTATATGATCGATCGTTATGGTGATGGATATTGGAAAAAAATTGATATAACTTCTGAAAATTTATCTAGACTTAAAGAAACACTGGGAAGTGAAGGGAGTTCGCTTAGAGAAAAATTAAAACACCCATTTAAAGAAGAAAAAGAATCTGTATGTCTAACCGATAAACAAGGGCTTTCCCGGGAAGACTTAGAAAAAATTACACTTGCGACAGGAACTATTATACCTGGGGTAAATTTTACAGAAGTTGAGAGAGAAAATAATTCGCCCGAAGAAGATTCGCGCGAGTACAAATTACATATTAACATTGCTGATCGCGATTATTTTAAATTTCGACCACAAGTCGTCAGAATTATTTGTGATGTTCTTCTCGAAAAAGACAGTCCAATTACACATTTTAAATATGTTAATATCGATAGCAAAATGGTAGATAATCTTTTATTGATTGAAAATGCGAAAAATCTTTTAACGATTTGTGATAAACTAAAAAAAGGTTATTTTTCTGAAGCAAAGCGCCTGTATGATCAAAGCGCGATAAAGATGCATTTTTCTCAAACGAAAAATTTATTTTTCTCAAATGTAGAAAATGAAGAAAAAGAAAAAATACGAATAGCATTAGAAAAATCTGCTAATGAAGCAATAGCAGAAACCGAGAGAGTGATTGGAGGAACACAATACACGCTTTATTTAGAAAAAGATATTCATACTTGTCCTCTTCTGCAAACCAGATTATTTGATTTTTGCCAAACTGTTCATAGTCGTTTGATTGAATTAAAAATAGAGCCTGGTCTAAGCCCAGATTCTGATTTACCTTTAGGGCAGTATATATCATTAAGAAAATATGCAGATCTTTCTCGTGGTCAAGCGTATCAATCAGGTATTAGCAGTGAAACCACTGTTCTTAAGGAACAAGCAAAAGAATCATTATATCGGGTTCTTTCTGAATTGCCCATACAATATCAAACTATAAGTCAGCTTCAAGAATTATATAAAAAATATGAAGATAATTTACTAAAAACGATAAATAAAGGATCAAAGAAAATCTTACTGAAAGATAATAATTTGGCTGCTTCCATGCAAATGATTAAAGAAATAGAAATGAAAAAAACCTCACCAAATAATAAATTAATAGAATCAATTGATCAGTATCAACACATTGCACATCTACTTCCGTTGCTTGCTTGGCATTCCGACTCCAGCATGACTGTACCAGAGCGCTTAAATAAATTTTATGAAATATTTGCCAAATTGCGCGATGAAGTAAATCAGTATGATATTCGGTATAAAAAAAGAAGTTTTTTAGGATCATCTCCACCTACTTTAGTAGAAAGTACTGATTTGATTGTAAGAAAATTACAACTATCTACAATGAAAGCGCGCACAGAAAAGAAGACTGGCTTAAATATTGACTAAAAATATAGAATTTCAGATAAGTCTTTTGGTAAA
>JABDEF010000094.1 GCA_013287235.1 Gammaproteobacteria bacterium | reverse complement strand
TCATGAAATATTTATTTAGTCATTGTGAATTGCAAGGTATTTTCCGTTGGTTCTTGATGACGGAAGATGCGCATGGGTTATATCAGAAATATGGATTTAAAACGGAAGCGTATAATCCGTATGTGATGATGAAAGTGAATAGCGGTACGTAAAAAATCCTGAATTTAACCCCCTTTGAAAAAGGGGGTCGACGAGCGTAGCGAGGCGGGGGGATTTAATCCTGAAGCCCACTTAAATCCATCTTCGGCTGCCTCGCATACAAATCCCGATACCCCTCAGGCTGTTGCTTACGAATCAAATCATCCAATCGTTTTGTTTGCGATTGGAATAATTTTATAAAAAAAGAATTGCGTAGAAAAGGTCTGTCATCTCTTTGATCGTAAAGGTGTAATGTAACAATGGACAAGAGTACAAGGCTAATAATATAACCTCGTGTCAATCCGATCGCACTACTGACTTTACGATTGATCAACATGTAATGCAGCGGTAATGTTTGGATAATAGAAGGTGTCGATAAGGCAGCCTCTAATATGCAAAAAATACCGGTAAAACAAATTAACAAATTAATGGAATAAGTGATTTGTTTCAGTAATTCCCGTGTTAATGGTCCTGCACCTATTTCATGCAAAAAACGCCTGATCATAGGATTATCAATGACTGTTGCAATGAGAGGGGATTTGTTAAAAAAATTTGCGAGCGGTATGGTAAATTTAATGGTGAAAATCAGAGCAACACTTAAACACATCAAAGAAACGAGTTCTTTCGCGGTGCCCCGTGCCATGCCTTGAATGACATTCATGGCTAAAATGAGGAAAATAAGGAAATCAAACGAGGTCCAGTTATTCATTATTCTCGAGCCTTTATTTTTTTAAAGACTCTCGAGAATAACAAATTTTGCGTAGATTAAGCAATTGTCAATTATTGCGGAACAGCCATTATTTAATTTATGGCGAGTTATTCAAGAAACCTTTCATAAACTCATCTTCGTCAACTGAATGCATTGGTTGTTCTTCAGGAGGAAGATCCAACTCTGAAGTTCCCTCTGAAAAATTCATCACGGATGAAGAATCAAAAGGGATATTTAATCTATTTAGATTAGTCAATATCAGTTGTTGAACGTTATCAGCAGATTTCATACATTCATTTAGAAACTCGAAGTTGCCTAGGGTTACTTTACTAGCAGGGTCCTGTACAAAATTCTTAACGTCATCTAAAACAAGTTTTGACTTCTCATTGGCTTCATTTAGGTCTTTTAAAGCTCCATCACTTAAACTATCCCATCTCCCATTGGGGGAGCTCAAATATTGGTATATCGTGCTGGTGCTACTACTTGCTTGGGTAATACTAACAGGAGCAGTAGAAATGTTTTTCTGCTCGTTTGCTGTTTGTTGCTCAGGATTGGAATTTAGTTTTTTCGTCGCCTTGTCTGTTTTCTGTTTCTTCAATTTTCTTTTTTGAACAGATGGTGTTTTCGGCAGAGGAGCGGTGAAGGTAAGAACATTTTTCTGCTCGTTAACAGGGGGAATGCAAACACTTTTCTGTTTTAGTTGAGGAATTTTTGTTAGTAGGTCTTCTGTATCTGGATGATATGTTATCTCATAGATATTTCTCCCTTTTTCCTCATATTCTCTTTTCTGTTGAATATATCTGTAATAATCTCCTATTCGTCCTAGTAGTAGACCTTCTGGAGTAAAAGCAAATTTACATTTTGTCGTTCTATATGAATTTTCACCGTCTATCGTTTTATATATAAATGTAAAATGACCATCAACCTCGATAATAGCAGTGGTTTTTTTTACGTCATTAAACCGTCGGTAGTCAACTGATTCATTCCCTTCTTTACCTCCTTCAGGAATGATGATTCGATTCTTCATAAAAAGCACCTCGTTTAATAGAATTTAGTCCAATAATTTTACAGAAAAATGCTTAAGAAAATCTTAACAAACCATCAGCCGCCCATTTTTAAAAATTCCCAATATTTTTCAATTAGATTAGACGCTTCATCCCCAATATCGGATTGAAACTCTCCGTGTTTTAACACATCATGAGAAGGGTATAAAATAGGATTATTGCGAATATTGGCAGGCATTAATTTTAGTGCTTCTCGATTTGTCGTGGAATAACTAATGGAAAGGCTGATGTCTTTTGCAATATCCGGGCGCATTAAAAAATTCAAAAATTGATAAGCGTTATCTCGATGGGGTGTATTTTTCATAATGACAAAATTATCTACCCACATTTCAAAACCATCTTCAGGAAAAATAAATTGTAATTTGGGATTTTCGGAATAGGCTTTGACATAATCGCCATTCCATGCGGTACCTATTGTTGCATCTTCATCAATAAAAATGGAAATGACCGCATCACTATTAAATAAACGAATATTCGGCATTAATTCTTTGAGTTTTACATAGGCTTTTTTAATGTGTTCGGGATTGGTCTCATTGATGGAGTAACCTAACATCCGAAAAGCAATGGAAAAAACGCCGCGCGCTTCATTTAATAGCATCAATCGATTTGAAAATTGCGGGTTTAAAAGATCGGACCATGTTCGACTATCATTTTTTTTATGATAATCTTGATTAATCACGAGACCTGTTAATCCCCAAATAAAAGGAATGCTGTACTGACTTTTTGGGTCATACATTTGGTCTGTAAAAAAAGGATCGAGATTTTTAAAGTTGGGTAATTTACTTTTGTCTAATTTTTCGAGCATCCCATGGCGTCGCATGCGGACAATATAATTACTGGAGGGCTCAACGACATCATACCCTTTACGATTCGTGCGTAATTTTGCAAACATGACTTCATTCGTGTCATAAGAAGAATAATTGACTTTGATACCC
>JABDEF010000093.1 GCA_013287235.1 Gammaproteobacteria bacterium | reverse complement strand
ATAAATATTCTTCCATTAAAGAAATCAAAGACGCACTTCAGGTTACTCATCGATTCTTAGATGAAATTCCTAACGACAGTTGCAATGAGTATATCATGTGGCGCCAATCTCGAAATATAGCCCGAACTGAAGCCTTAAGTTACATAATTACTACTTTAGATAAAAGAGAAGAATTACATGAAAAGGATAAACCAACCATTTTATCCAAGTAGTTGTTTTTAATTATAAATAATTAATTCTATCCAGCACTTATTATAAATTTTAGGTTAAAATAATAAGTGCTGTAATGGCTTAGATTATGTGAATTTGCTGTGCAAAAAATGGAGGAAATTTCGACGGTTCTCGGTTACAACCCCATATAGATTTGCATTGCTTTTAAATGGAATAAATATTGGGGAAGATGAACCCATCTTAATTAAGGATTTAATAGGTCAAAATCATTCGATCGTGACGGATAAACATTATATTGAAAAAATTCACCTTCTTTCATCTACCGAAAATAAAGAAGGGTATATAAAAATAAAAAATCATTTAGAACAATCAAATATGAAAATAGATTATATAGTGCATAGCTAGGACAGGGTCAGGTTTTTAATCTTTGCCTAATTCAACCATTTTATGAATACTCCCTCAAGAAAACCCCCATTTTTAGTGGTTTTCTTTTCTAAAGAACAAACACCAAACACCATTTTCGGTAAAGTTGAAAATTTTTTACAAAAAACACGAATAAAAAATAAACAAACGCCCGCTAGTAAACATTATTGGGCTTATTTAGTTAGTAAAACTTTTATTTTTGATAATCCAATGACCATTAATTTTCAAAAGAGTTATGTAATCAAAAAAAATGAATTCCCCGACTATGACGCATGCTTTTACCATAGCCGCATTTTTTGTATTATCTATTGAAATAATTTTTTTGTCATAATTTTCACCTTTATTTGCAGCACTCGGAGACATGGTTATCCTGCTAATGAACTCAGAGAGAGACCAATCAAAGATTTCATCATTTATTATTCCTGTTATGCGTGCAGTTGGATGAAATGCTTTGGAAAGCATCTCTGCGCTCCCATGATATGTACCCTTGAAATACAAAGTTACGGTTTCTATTATTTTTTCAAAATCACTATTTATCATGAATTTTTCCTTCGCTTAAAAGATTTATAAAATCTGCAGATTTCATGCTGCTACCAAAATGATGAATGATATTTTTTAAAAAATATTGTGTTTGTTCTTCATTGAATGCAAATGCGGCATCATCAATGACTATTGATTCATACCCCAAATCATGCGCAGCACGTAGCGTTGATTCAACGCATACATGCAGAGCAAATCCCATTATAAATAATGTTTTAATACGATTATTTCGAAGATAGGCATCTAAATTTGACGCAGAAAATGCGCTGCTACCCACTCTACCCTGCACCACAAATTCATTTTCTTGAGGAGTGAATGGATAAGTAAATTGAATAGCATTCGTATTTTCAAGAAAGGTTTGGCACTTAGGGATGAGTGCTCTTAACCCATGTTGCGCTTCTCCTAGTTCCTTATATTTTTTAGTAAAACTAAGGCCCGAATGAACAATATTTATTTTCGATTTGCGTGCAAATTGAATTATATTTTTTGCATTTTCTAAAGAAATAGAAAATTTTTCAGCATCTGATAATAAGTAATGGAGTTTGCCCTCTTTTTTGAGCCATTCATTTTGAAATTCAATGAGTAATAACGCGCCCTCTTGCAGATTTAGCATGCTTGACCTATAATGTATATTAATTTCTATAATTGTAATTAAACTACAACTTATGTAAAATAATATCATTTTATAAAGAAATGTCAACAAGGTATTTTAATATTGAACCTGAGGTAATAATGCCAAAAAAAACTGATAAACATCATGATGTTAATTCTATAAATGTATTAGATGATCATGAATTCTTAAAAAAATTAATTATTGGGATTGGAGAAGTCGCTGAGATAGCCGGCATCCCTCAACGACAACTTCGATACTGGCAAGAAAAAGGTTTAATTAAGACCGTTGATGGCGCAGGAATCACTACTCGACGATTTAACTATTTGGAAATTAAAAAAATACTACTTATTAAAGAATTACTAGATGAGGGCTTTACCCTTGAAGCGGCAGCAAAGAAAGTCGAAAAAAGGATGGAGTTAATTAATTTGACTTTTAAAAAGATTAAAAATCGACATAAGAATGACATAGATTCATTTTAAGAGGTTTAGATCCCTCGCAATTTTACGCTCTCGTACCTTCATTTGTTTATCATTTTTACTATCGATAATGTTTTTCTTATCGATAGTAATAGCAAACATTATCACCCTCGCATGAAGCCGAAATTATTTTTTCAACAAGGCCCCCTATTTTTTAATATCTATCATATTGGCTATAATTTCTTGCATTATCTCCCTATTATTAACTTCACTAAATAATGGTTTTAGAAGAGTAATGTATTCGCTTATTTCAACCAAGCAAAAAAATATAAGGTCATCGCGTAGCTAATACTGCATCTAAGTCTAATTTAGTCTCTAAATCAGAATGTATTTGTACAAGCTTACGCATTTCATCTACAGTCATACATTTCTCTTAACCATATTAAACTAAATAAGCTTCTAATTTTTTCACACGTGACACACGGTCGCCAGAAATTTCAATTATTTTAGGATGATTATATCGCGGAAAAATGTCACAAATATCATCTCTATATATTTTTTTAAAATTTTTATCAGCGGCTTTCCGATATGCAGGATTTTCTTCAGTGTACTCAATAGAATTTTCCTTTGTGATAGGTAAAAACACAATTAAATCTAAATTATTTAATGCTGCTTTCAAATCAGAAAATCGTTCAGAAATTTCACTATCGTTAATATCAACAGAGTCATGATCTAGTGTGCACATAG
>JABDEF010000092.1 GCA_013287235.1 Gammaproteobacteria bacterium | reverse complement strand
AGGATAAACCTGATTACTGCAAGACGGGTGCTTAGTCATACGTCCGGCTTCCCCAACTGGAGGGAAAATGACGGCACGGAGACGCTGAAAATACATTTTACACCGGGTGAAAAATTTAGCTATTCGGGCGAGGGAATTGTTTATCTCGCCAAAGTAGTTGAAAAAATAACCGGCATGACGCTGGAAGACTTTATGCAGCAAAATGTGTTGCAGCCTTTGGGCATGACGAGCAGCAGTTATATTTGGCAGGACAGCTATGACAGCCTGAAAGTATTTGGGCACGATGTGCTGGGCAAAACAACGGGCAGATGGCAACCCGGCAGCAGCGTCGAGGCGGTGAAGCAGGGGGGCAACGCAGCAGCCAGTTTAAGCACCACCGCTGAGGATTACGCAAAGTTTGTGCTGGCCGTGCTACAGGGCAGAGGGCTAAAAAAAGAAACCTGGGAACAAATGCTTACCCCGCAGATAAGAGTGGATGAGAAATATCCGCAGATTGCCTGGGGATTAGGATGGGGGCTTGAAACAATGGACGATGGAAAATATTTCTGGCATTGGGGCGATAACGGCGATGCCAAGGCATATATCACCGCTTACATACCAGGAAAGGATGCCGTGGTGTATTTTGCAAACAGCACCAACGGGCTGTCAATCGCCAAAGAAGTGTTGGATGACGCTGTTGGCGGATACCACCCCGCGCTTTTGCACCTGAATTATGAAACATACAATTCACCTTCGCGCGCATTGCTTAAAGCAATCATTGCAAAAGGTGCGGCAACAGCACTTGCCGAATACAATGAACAGCGAAGGCTGAGCACCGTGAAAAAGATAGACGAAGCAAGTATGAATAGCATGGGGTATGTATTTTTGAATATAAAAAAATTTGACGATGCCATAACAGTTTTTAAACAAAACACGGATGATTTTTCACAATCATGGAACGCTTGGGACAGTTTTGCTGAAGCTAATATGGATGCGGGTAATAAAGACCTTGCTATAAAATATTATCAAAAATCAATCGAGCTTAACCCTGGCAACACTAACGGGATAGAGCGATTAAAGAAACTAAAATCTGAATGATAGTAAGCATCCCAAAATGAAGAACAATATTAACACCTGTCGTGGTAGGGGAGCACGACTGCCATGTATAAAAAATCTGTTGAACATAACCATGGAGGCGAGAACGGAAAGAAGATATTGGAGGCACCGCTAAAATAGAAGCAAAAAATACTTAACACTTTAACTCAATGCGCTATAGACCTGAAATTATAAGTTAGTACATTGATAGAATTACAGTACGAGTTCTTTCCTCTTTTAAGATTTTCTCGACGACTTCTGAGAAAGATTCATAATTGTATACCGTGCCGTGGTCATTTGGGGGAGCATAGTGTGACATGATACGCAAAGGATAAGAGCCATTTCCATTAATGCACTTCGCCGTAAAAAGCGGGTAAGAAAAATTGTCGTGCCGCGCAAAAATCAAGTAATAGGTGTAATCTAAAACAGGGCTATCAGCAAAAGCTGTTTCGGTTGTTGATGCAAATGCCCCAACAATCCTTGTTCCGTATTTTGACAAAAGATCATTTGTAAGTTCTTCCATTACAAATTCAGGATTGTACTCTTTCCTTTGGATATTATCAGGTGTCGGAAGCAGTGCTTCAAATCTGTTGGACATAATTATAAGTTTTTACAAATTAAAAGAAAAGCAAATTGGCAAATGATCCAGTTTGGGTATATTTTTAATTTTAGGTTTCAACAATTCGTCCACAAAATATTTTTCTTCGATAATCACTAACGATTCAGAAATAAAGTCATTAATTAATTCTTTTGCCATGATTATCTGATCAATCAAATACCAATAAAACTTCCTTGATTTCTTTTCCAGAAAATGTTGTGTTCCTCCCATTCTTTTACTATCATCATAAGTTCTCGCAGAAATAAAATCGCCCATTAAAGTCCAGCAAGGATTATAATACAATCTTTGCGCGCCAGCTATATGTGGCATGGTATCTTTGTTTACCAATAAACGATTATGAAAAGAATTAAAACAAGTTGGTTGCACCATTCCTTTATCAAATGGGTTCATATTAAAATCACCAACTACGAATATTCGTTTATTCCTCCCAGCCAATGCATGTATTTTATTTTTATAAACTGGAACTATTTCTGAATGAGTTTCTTCATCATGATAAAGTTTACTTGGAAAATGGATACATGCAAATAATGTGGTTGTTTGCTGACTCCTAATTTCAAACAATTGGATTCTGTTTACTTTTTTAGTGATAATATTATTATTCGGACTGTTGCCAGCATTTTCTATAATTATTGCATTCTAATTCTCATCAATCACTTCAGTATATTCACTTTTATGTGTTACTATACTACTTATGCTATTTTTATAGAAAACCCTAATCCATTTTTTTCTTTATTGTTAACTTTCAGTTCAACCTCATTAAATCCATTTGATATTATGAAATCACCATTTATATTGTTTCCTTCGGCGATAATAATGATATCAATCTTATTGTTATTGCAAACTTTTATAATTTCGTTTTCAAATTCAGCGTACAGGTTTCCTATATTCCAGAACAAGAAATTAAGTCGCTCCACTTTTTAATATAATTTGATGTTACTAATATCATACTTTGAACAATACACCCAATCCTGCGTATTTATTCCCATATGGGCGATGCTTAATCAACTCTGCAAATCTAACATCAAATGTAAGATTTGCAGAGTTCTCCAACAAATGTATCAGAAAGTGGCCAGTTACGATATTTTCGCGAACCCATGCAACTGGCTTTTTACAACTCCCCCAAAGACCGCCCAATAATTTCAACGCACTCTATCATTTGTTCTTCAGTTATACAAAGCGGTGGCGCAAAACGAATCTTGTCGCCATGTGTGGGTTTTGCAAGCAGGCCGTTTTCTTTCAATATCATGCAAAGCTCCCAGGCTGCTTCGGGG
>JABDEF010000091.1:1289-2981 GCA_013287235.1 Gammaproteobacteria bacterium | reverse complement strand
AATCACCCATCAACACAGAAATCGATTGGCTTTATTAATCAATATTGACTTATTAAATCAAGAATTAGAAAAATTTCTCATTGAATTAAAAGCCAATGTAGAATGGAATGTACAAATATTCTTTATGTCTTTTAAAGGAGATGTTCTCTCACGACTGAAAGCGACTCGTTTAAAAGGAAGCGCTTATCTGATCAAACCATTTTTAACACAAGAATTTGTCATGCGTTTAGAAATGATTTTTAACCAACAAACACTAGAACCTCGGATTTTAATCATAGATGATGATCCAGATACCGCTAAAATCTTTTCTATCATACTGACAAAAGCGGGAATGCGATGTCAAAGTGTCACACATTATGCACGCGCGTTACACGTACTCAGTGAATTTAATCCAGATCTCATTCTCTTAGATATTTATATGACATATTGCAGCGGACTTGAATTGGCGGCCATTATTAGACAACAAAGCGCTTATGATTCAACACCGATTATCTTTCTTTCTTCTGAAGATAATACATCGAAACAATTAAATGCGATGAGCATGGGCGGAGATGAATTTATCACGAAATTTATTAAGCCTGAATATCTCATACAAACTATACGAAATAAAATATCACGCTATCAAATTTTACGACAGTCGATAGTTCTGGATGGCTTAACCGGTGTTTATAATCATGCGAATATATTACAACAATTAGCCGTTGCAGTTAAATTAGCAGATCGTGTGGAAAAACCGCTTTCCATTGCAATGATCGATTTAGATAATTTTAAACATGTGAACGATCGATATGGACATTTAGCCGGTGATCATGTATTAAGAAATTTTTGTTTATTATTACGTAGACGACTTCGTGCATCAGATATTATTGGCCGATATGGCGGAGAAGAATTTTTAGTTATTTTCCCCAACACAAACTATATCATTGCAAAAAAAGTCATTGAGATTTTAAAAGAACAATTTTTCGACTTTTCTCATTATGCAAATGAAGAACCGTTTAATGTGGCTTTTAGTGCGGGTATTGCATCATTTCCACATTATAAGTCAATCACAGAGATTCTTCAGGCAGCGGATCAAGCACTTTATATTGCAAAAAGCCGTGGGAAAAACAAGGTGCATATTTTGACATAAAAGGAGGATGTATGAAAAAAATTGGTGAGCAGCGATTAATTGATATGGTACGTGTTCATGATATTTTTGGTGATGATCAAGCATCCATACAAGAGTTTTTTCAAAGTTATGTGGATTCTACAAAAGTGCTACTCACAGATATTGAGTCTGCCATTAAAAATGAAGATGAAAAATTAGCAAAAACTTCATTTTTGAGATTGAAAGGGATATCTGGGAATAGTGGTGTTATGTTGATATACCAGCTGAGTCATAAAGCGGAAGAGCGTGTGGTAAAAAAAGATTGGGAAGAAGTGCAGAATTTATTTAGGGATATTGAAACGGCTTTTACTAAATTAAAAGAAAGATTGGTTGAGCATAGCTTGTTGTAGACGGACTCATTCACCCTCCGCGCTCACGGGGAGAAGGCTGGGTGAGGGCGGAAGGTTATGCTAGCAGAGAAGCGCAATTTGCAATATCATAAAAATTATCATAAAAAACATTCCTCTTTTGCCCGGGCTATAATAAAAAACCAGCCCTAAGATTAAAAACAAAGGAAAAATAATCTCACATACAGAATGTAGAGA
>JABDEF010000091.1:0-1279 GCA_013287235.1 Gammaproteobacteria bacterium | reverse complement strand
TACCACCACAAAAAAATATCGATCTGATTTTTTAATCATCTCAGCATTTTTTTGAATATCTTGCTTACTATTTATACTTATTTTTACATATAATCCGTTTGAATAAGGCTCAAATAAAGCTTTTTTCAAATAAGATCTATTAAAAATAACAGGACGAATATTAAAGCACAATTTTAACAAAAGAGATAATTGCCTATTTTCATTTTTAGACATATTGACCGCAATCAAAAGTGTTTCTTCTTTAAAAACAATCGGCAAATTAGCAATTGATTCACGCAATGACACTGTTTTTAAAAAAATATAAAATAATTTATTTAAAAAGATCGGTAAAATACGCATATCAGGATGTTCAAAGTAAATGATATCAAATCGTTTTCCATGCGCATTTTTAAGAAAATCCTTAAGTGTCATATTATAAATTTCAAAATTCCCCGAAGGATATTTTTTATTAATCAAATCTGTTTTATCTTTACGCGGCTCAACCAAGGTAAAATAAATATCTCGCAAAGCGGGAAACAGACGCTTTAAAATAGTGGCTAACAAAGAATAGCTCGGAAAAGATCCTGCACAAACCACAAGCACATCGAATCGATCCGCTTTTTTAAATGATAACGGCGGATCCTCGAATAATTTTTCTAGCAACATTTCAGTTTTCATTTTTCTCAATATTTTTTAATTTTTTATTTTTAGCAGATTTATACCGCGCTTTCAATTCAATATTATTATATCGATCCGTGATGGCACTCGAGCTATGTCCTGCATCATCTCGCACGTGCGCCACCGGACGGCCGCGTTGATTAATATCATCTGAAATGCCGGTATGCCTCAACCAATGCACCGTCGCCGCTTCCAAACTATCCGCATCCGAAATTAATTTATTTTTTCTTAATTTTTCAATCGTTTTATCAAAACATTGTTGTATGATACGGCGAATATGACGAATATCCGTCATACCGCCTTTTCCTTTTTCTTTGGGTAATAAAGGAATATTTTCGTGAGAAGAGGGAAGTAATGGTAATCCTTGATAAAGACGATAACGTTTTAATGCTTCTAACATATCATCAGAGACAGCAATATTTCGCATTTTATTGCCTTTACCCACAACTTTAAACCACCACGATCCATTATTATCTTGATAAAAATGTTTCATACATGGCGTCCAATTCGAATTTTGAACGAGTTCTGAGATACGTAAATATAATAAATAAAGCGTTGAAATAATAAATAACGTGCGTTCATGTTTTTCGGGATTTTCGTCTGCCATTTCTTTGACGGTTTC
>JABDEF010000090.1:2933-3004 GCA_013287235.1 Gammaproteobacteria bacterium | reverse complement strand
GTTCAATTCCGTGTTCATCGTCTTGAAATGTCGGCGGGTATTGGCACTCACATGGATGCACCTTCACATTG
>JABDEF010000090.1:0-2923 GCA_013287235.1 Gammaproteobacteria bacterium | reverse complement strand
CGTTCCATCTTTCACTTTCATGGGCAAAGCGAAAATAAAACTTTTGACTGGGTCTAATTGTTTTGCAGATGCCGCAAGCATTGATGCAATTCCGCTGAAATCCTTAATTACTACCTGTCGAGTGATTGATGTTTCCGAAAAAGCACATGAAACCTATCGTGTGAGTGAAACAGATATTCATGAATTTGAAAAAAACTACGGAACAATTCCCAAAGATTCATTTGTTATTATTTACACGGGTTGGGATCGACGATGGGATCAACCAGAAGCATATAGAAATAATAAAATTTTCCCGAGTGTCTCTCTTGAAGCAGCTAAATTATTAGTGGAAAGAGATATCGTAGGTCTTGGTATCGATACACTTTCTCCCGATGCATTTGGATCCAATTTTCCTGTACATGCATTGATTTTAGGTGCAGGCAAATACATTATAGAAAATGTGACAAATGCAAAACAATTAGACCCAGTCAAAAGTTTTATTTTCGCTTTGCCCATGAAAGTGAAAGATGGAACGGAAGCGCCGATACGATGCATTGGACTTGTTCCGCGGGCGTAGGAAATTGATAGAGGTAATGCAAAAACTTCTATCAATTTTGGGATTGATCTTTCACACTTTTTAAGTAATAATCCGCGATATTTATTTGGTCAATATTTTATATAATGTTCAAAATTTATTGGAGAGAAAGTGCATGATATTTCTAATCCATGCAGTAGTTCCTGTTACTAAAAACATGTCTATATTTGTCCATGTTTTTAGTAACAGCTAATATTTCTGATCGTAGTAGCCCCGCAGTTCAGAAGAAAAGATACAATCGAGTTCTGCTGTTATTGCATACAGTGTCGGTATTGATTCGCCTCGTAAAAAGCACTCACAATGACAGCTTAAAATAGAAATTCCTATATTACTCAACTTATTGATTTAATTGAACTATCAGAATTTTGTAATACTAGTTATCGACTTATGTGTCGATATATAGTATTATAAAAAAGAGAGGTAATCATTATGAAGCAATATAATCCTAGACAAAGTATAGAGCTATTTCATCTGCTGTTTCTGCGTCAACTGAGCCAAAAAGTTGATAAAAAACTTTATGCCTTAAAAGGTGGGTGCAATATGCGTTTTTATTTTAAAAGTATAAGATATTCTGAAGATATGGATGTCGACATTCAAATTATTAATAAAGACACATTGTTTAAAAATATTAATAAGTTTCTGAGTTCTACACCATTTAATAATATCCTACAAGCTCAAGGTATAGAAATATTAAATACCAGCAGTCCAAAACAAACACCGACAACACAGAGGTGGAAAATTGAATTAAAATCGAAACATACTGCTTTACCACTACATACTAAAGTTGAATTTTCTTGGCGTGAATTTGAAGATGATACAATTTATGAGCCTATTGATTCACAAATAATAAGGCAATATTCACTCTTGCCATTTATGACGAATCATTATTCTATCCAAAGTATGTTTCGGCAGAAAGTCCGCGCCCTCGCTTTGCGAGGCGAAACTCAAGCTAGAGACATTTTTGATTTATATGTTCTTATTAGTGCTAGTCATCATTTTGAATTAGATGAGAGCACAATCGCTATGTTGGAAGATGCAAAATCTAAAGCAAAGGAAATAGCTTTTGAAAGTTTTAAAGGACAAGTCGTAGCCTATTTACCGGAAGAGCAACAAAAGGAATATGATGAATCAATGTGGAATGTTATTGTGAAAACTGTTATAACATCGATGGATGAATGTAAACATGAAGTTAATTGACGTCTATGCAAAATTAAAAAAATTAAATTTACCTGTCATTCAAACAAATGATGCTGGAGCTTATCTTGATATTAGTGTTAATCATGCAAATAAATTGTTATCTAGAATTTCTAAAGCAAACCAAATTATTCATATTAAACAAGGTATGTGGGCATTTCATGATATTGACCCGCTAGCATTGCCTGGTTTTTTGACATCGCCTTTTCCTTCATATGTATCATTACAAACCGCATTGTATTTTCATAATATGATTTCGCAAATACCAAATATTATTTATGCTGTTTCTGTGGGGAGAACAAAAGTTTATAAAACGCCTATTGCTGATGTCTCAATACATCATATACATCCATCATTTTATTTTGGGTTTCTGGAAAAAGGCATAGATGGGTTATTAAAAATTGCATCTCCTGAAAAAGCGTTGCTAGATATTTTTTACTTAAGCCAAACGAAAACCAGATTATTTAAAACATTACCGGAAGTGGAGTTGCCTAAAAACTTTAAAATATCAGTTGCAAATAAAATGATAGAAAAAATTACCTCCGTTCGAAAAAGAACGCTAGTGCAGCATAGTTTTTCTGAATTTATCGATAGTATTAAAATTAATCGAAAACATGGAAATTGGAGGTAGCAAAAAAACAGGCCGCTTTCCGGACCCCGCAAAAGCATCGCGTGAAATGCCGAATTCTTAATAAAAATTTTTGGACGCGATGCCTGCGGGGTGACAATTGCTTAAAATTTTGTTACAATTCCTCGAAGTACATACTGCAATATACCACCATGTCGGTAATATTCTGCTTCATTCGATGTATCAATTCGGCAAAGTACTTCTATTTCATCTATCACACCATTCCGATGAATCAATACTTTCAACAAAGATCTGGGTTGAATGTGATTTTGTAATCCCACGATATCAATCACTTCATCGCCTGTAAGATTCAACGTTTTTCGTGTCACACCTGGCTCAAATTCTAAAGGCAATATTCCCATACCAATCAAATTCGAACGATGAATTCTTTCAAAACTTTCAGCAATCACAGCTCGAATCCCTAATAATTTAGATCCTTTTGCTGCCCAATCGCGGGATGAACCGGTGCCATATTCTTTTCCTGCAATCACGACGAGCGGAATTTGCTTTTCTTGATAACGCATTGC
>JABDEF010000089.1 GCA_013287235.1 Gammaproteobacteria bacterium | reverse complement strand
CGTTGAAAACTTACTTCTGTCATCCAAACGACAAAAAAGTGATGACAGGCATTCTCCACCGTCTTCTCCGCCACCTGTTGATTACGACAATGATGTGGACGACGGGTATTTTAACAATTTGGCCTGGATGGAGGATGAGAACAATGAGAGCAAATAACATGCAAGCAAGAATTTTACAGTGGCAATCAAAAGCACACGATCGAAATACAGCACTGCAAAAGTTAGAAGAAGTGAAACAAGAATCGCTTGAAGAAGAATTCAAAAAACGCCGTGCAGCAATTGTGAGTGATGCCATTCAAAAAATACCTTTGCGTTATCAAGGCAAAAGCTGGATAGATTTTAAGGTGGAAAACGCCGATCAGGCAAAGGTTAAAAACATTGTAGAGCGTTACGCCAAAACATTTGATGCGCGTTTGAAGGAGGGTACCAACCTTATATTTTTAGGTAGACCGGGTACTGGCAAGACGTTTTTGTCCTTCATGTTGTACCAACAAATAGTCCAGTCAGGACATACCGCCCTATATGAACCTTCATTGGATTTTTTAAGAAGTATACAAGAAAAAAAATTTGCTCCTCCTGGATCGTATGCAACTTCTATCGAACATTACAAACGCCCTGACTTTCTGATTATTGATGAAGTCACAGAAGGATCGGGCAGAGGCGGTGCTTTGACAGATTGGGAGCGTGGACTACTTTTTAAATTGATCGATGCCCGCTACAACCAAAAATGTTGCACATTGATTATCAGTAATCTGACACGCACGGGGATTCGAACATGCATTGGGGAACCCACATTTGATCGGTTCTCAGATCAAGGGGTGTCATTACCATTTAATTGGCAATCTTACCGTAAATAAGGAAATTATTATGTTAATACTCACACGCAAAGGACATGAATCCATTTTCATAGGAAGAAAAGTTCGTATTGAATTGATGGATATTGATGGAGACTCTATTCGTTTAGGGATTGAGGCACCGCGCATTATTCCCGTTTATCGAGAAGAACTCTATCAACGTATTAAACGAGGACATTATCTTAAGAAAAAATATTTAAACATTTCACACGCAGAACATTTTTATCCATCTATTTCTTAATTTTTCATTTTTCAGGGAGAAAAATCCATGTTACATCGTTTAAAAAAAGCAACCAACAAACAACCCGTTACGCACAATCAAATAATTTATCAATTACTTTTATTTTTGGGCATGATATGTATCGGTTCAGATATTTTTGCAGCAAATGATATTTTGGATGGCACGACCGATAGTTTAGTTGCAACGCTTAAAGGCAGCGGTATGACGTATATTTATATCGCCGAAGGTGTTTTATCTTTAGCTGCCTATATTAAAACGAAAAATATCTTATTCTTAGCCGGTATTGTGGTTGTCTCCATTTTCTTCAATGTCATGCTGACTGTGGCAGGAATCGCTTAATGGATAAGTACCACATTCCACAACATCTTGATGCGCCGTTCAAAATTGTGATTTGGACGGCGGATGAGTTTTTAGTGTTTGTGATTCCATTTCTTCTTCTACTTTCGATTTTCAATGCACCATTGACAGGGGTTGCCATTGGTGGAGGATTCATGATGATGTTAAAAAAATTAAAAGGGGAAGAAGGTCATCACTTTTTACTGCATTTGGCGTATTGGTATTTGCCCCCTGTCGTCCGTTACAAAGTGATTCCACCCTCGTATTTTCGGGAGATCGTCGGATGAAATATCTTCTTCAACACTCCCGCTTGCAGAATCTTATTCAATATCGCAATGGCTATTTGATATTGGCATCCATCTCTTTGGTTTTGAATATGCTGCTGGTGTTGGTACTTTTTGTATTCATCGGACATGAGCGGATTGTTGTTGTCCCGCCGACGGTTGAAAAGTCATTTTGGGTCACAAGCGCAAAAGTATCACCCGAATATCTATCAGAAATGAGTCTCTTCTTTGCCAATCTCAGATTAAATGTGACAGCCAGTAGTGCAACAACGCAGCGCGAATTATTGTTACGTTTTATTGCACCAAAAAATTATAACGAAATTAAAACTGAATTGTTGAATGAAGCTGAAATTTTAAAGAAAAACCATATTACAACTGCATTTTTCCCAGTCAATGTTGATGTAGATACGAAAAAATTGATTGCGAGAATCACAGGCGATCTCCAATCAACGGTTGGGGACTCACATTTACCCTCCGAGCGCGTGACCTACCAAATTAGTTATATCTACAGTGGTGGTCGCTTATTTGTCGTTGCATTTGAGGAGGCTAAATCACATGCATAAATACTTTTGGCTGTGGTTAATATTCTTCTCATTTTGTCATGCGGGATATGCTTTACAAACAAATGATTTGAAAGATAATCAAACGGCTTTTTTTAAAATATCGATGAGCGAATTGACACGGATTTTTGTGGAAGGTGATCGTATTCAATCTGCACGTGGTTTAGAGGGGAACTATCAAATAACGAAAGATGAAACCCATGGCGCAATTTTCATTAAATCGATACAAGCCAAACCCTTTACTTTATTTTTGACGACGGAAGCAGGACATAACTACACGTTGTTGTTAACACCCATCGATATTCCCTCTCAAGTCATTCAATTGAATCCATTATCACCGATTAAAACGAAAGTAGAACAATGGGAAAAGAATGCTCCGTATGTGGATGACATCATTCAATTGATGACTGTTATGGTGAATGGCAGATCTCTACCTGAAGGCTATGCGGTGATCCATGTGAATGCAGACAAACCCAAAAAATTACCCTCAGGGATTACTATGCAATTGAAGACACTTTATCCAGGAAATAATCTGCGAGGCGAAATATGGCAAATCAAAAATGCTTATTGCCGTTCGGTCAACATTAAAAAACGTGAATTCTATCAGCCGAATGTCCGTGCTATCGCACTGAAAGATGAACATTTAAAAAACTGTGGTTCAACGTATTTATATCGCGTGGTGGGACGATGACAAATCAAGCGACGAATTTTCAAACAAAATCTTCACAAATACGATATTTAATTCTATTAGCCGTTGTTGTGTGTATCAGTCTGCTTGCGATGATTTTTTTCTTAGAAAAACATAACAATGCAAAAAAAGTGATTAAAAACGAAAAACCCACTTTTGTGAATGCAATGGCGCATGTCGATGCCGAATCCATTATTTTA
>JABDEF010000088.1 GCA_013287235.1 Gammaproteobacteria bacterium | reverse complement strand
CACGGTCATTTGGAAACCTTCTCCCAAAACTCCGCTTTCTGCCGTCGCAGTTCAGCAAATTTGTAATGAAGTGATGGAAAAAGCAGGATATGAAAGTATTTTTTCGCTTTTTATCACGGATGATAATGCGTTGGTGAAACATTTTGTGGAAGATAAACGTGTACCGTTAATTTCATTTACAGGATCAACTCATGTGGGAAGACTCGTTAACGAAATGGTGGCCAAACGTTTAGGTCGATCATTACTCGAATTAAGCGGAAATAATGCCATTATTGTGGATGAACACGCCAATTTAAAATTAGCGATTCCTGCGATTACTTTTGGCGCTGTGGGTACCGCCGGTCAACGTTGCACAACGACACGTCGTTTGATTGTGCATGAAAATATTTATGACAAGCTTATTCCTACATTGATGGATGCTTACAAAAAAATCACGATTGGCGATCCGCTCGATGAAAAAAATTTAATGGGTCCTTTGATTGATCAGGCTGCAGTTGATCACTTTACAAAGACGATTGAAGCCGTTAAAAAAATAGGAGGCCATATTTTATTTGGCGGGAAAAAATTAGATTGTGAAGGATTTTATGTCGAACCCACTTTAATCGAAGCAAAAAATGATTGGACACCTGTACAGCAAGAAACTTTCGCGCCTATTTTATATGTCATGAAATATAAAACGTTAGAAGAAGCAATTCACATGCAAAATGATTCACCGCATGGTTTATCTTCTTCGATTTTTACGCAAAATATCCAAATAGCTGAAGCATTTTTGTCTGCCCATGGAAGCGATTGCGGGATTGCGAATGTGAATATTGGAACGTCTGGCGCTGAAATTGGCGGCGCTTTTGGCGGAGAAAAAGATACGGGTGGCGGTCGCGAAGCAGGTTCAGACGCTTGGAAAGCGTATATGCGAAGACAAACCAATACGATCAATTGGAGTCATGCATTGCCGTTGGCGCAGGGGATTAAGTTTGAGATTGGTTAGGCAGAAATCCCCCCGCCTTAGCTAGAGCTCGTCGACCCCCTTTTTCAAAGGGGGTTTAGTTTAAACTCCAACTCTTCTTGCTTCCTTTTTTCAAAATACAACGGAATATTCTGCATCATAACTTTCATCGTAATCGTGGATGAAATCGGAAAAGGATGATGCATTTCTTTTTCTAAAGACATCTCATACTCAGAAACCAAAATCGCAACCAACTGCTTTACTTCAAGCATCGCAAATTTTTGACCCACACATTTACGAGGGTTAAATCCAAATGGATGAAACATATATTCGTTATACTCCTTAATCGCACCATTTTCCTCAATAAAACGTTCCGGTTTAAATTGATCTGCATCATTTCCCCAAACAGGTTTGTAATGATGCGTTTGAAGCGCAGAATTAAAAACCAAATCTCCTGGCCTTAACTCAATATCACGAAAAGTGCAATGTTTGTTGATGCGATTGACCATGATAGGGACTGGCGGATATAAACGTAATGCTTCATTCACAATCGCTGTTAAATAAGTCACTTTATCAAAATCACTTTTTGCCCATTCGCGCGGAGATTTATCCCGTGTATGAATTTCGCGAAGCAGCTTTTTTGAGACATCACGATGATTGGAGTCTGCCAATAACATCAACGTGAATAATAATAATTTTGCAGTGGTTTCATGTCCTACCACTAAAAATTCTTTAAATTCATTAATCATATCTAACGAAGTGAGCTTAATATCGGAATGATTTCTTCCGGCCGTTATAAAGTTGTGTTTACTTAAAATCGTTTCCTTATTTGGTTGAATGACATCGTCTCTTAAAATATTATTTGCCAACTTTACTAATTTACTCAGCTCTGTTTGAATAAAATAATTAAATGGAAAATACTCAATAAATGGTAAAATGGATTTAATAAATGTATATGTTTGATTGCCCAATTCTGTGCTGATTTTTGTAATCATACTCGAAATAGTATCTTTTGTGTATTGATCAAGAGAAGTGCTCAGTTTTGTTTTCGAAACCACATCGAGTGTATAATCCGCTGTAAATCTCTCTAAATTAGCAATCTTTCCTTCTTCATCAATTTTTTTTATATAGTCATCAGCAATTTTATGCATTTCAGGCATATCTTTTTCAATGGCTTTATCATCTAAAAAATTGAGATGGCGATTGCGTTCCTCTCGCCATTCTTGGGTACCATATTTCATGCTGAAAATATTATTATTCCCTAAAAATTTAGAAAATGTACCTACGCCATCATTCATCTGAATCACTTTGGATTTGTGTAACCATTCTACATCTTTGGGGTCAATCATAAGCAGAGCAAATTGACTGGATTTCGATTTTTCAGGTCCAAAATACCAATAACAACATGCGCCATATTCTTCTTTAGTAAGTGCGAGTTTAGCGGCTTCGATAATAATATGATATATACCCGTACCATCAACGCGGCATGCATTGAAGCAAAGACCCGTCAAGGGATCTATGCCTTTGAGCTCAGCTACACGATCTGTCATCGTGACTTTTTGTAATTTAGAATATAACCAAGAAGAAAAATAGCGATATGCTTCCTCACAATATTTATTAAAATCGAATGTTTTAGACTCTTTGGATTCTTTCTCTGAATGAAGCATGTTTATCCTCCTGGCAGTTTTTTTGAGATTCCTTTACACAGGTGCAAATATAATGAATGGTATTTTAAATTGCAACTTTTTCTCCGTCATTTCCGCGAAAAAATCCCCCCCGACGCGTTAGCCTCGGGGGGATTTTTTCGCGGGAATGACAATAGATATCGCTTTTTCTGTAATATGTTTTAATTCATCTATCGTTTCAATCGTGATATTTAAAGGTGGCAGCCAATAAATCGTATTCCCGAGAGGTCGTAACAAAGCACCGAAAGTTGTTGCTTTTTGATAAACTTCAAAACCATATCGACGGTGTTTATCAGAGACAATAAGATCCGCTGCGATAATGCCACCCAATCCTCGAATATTTTCCAAACGTTTTGTGTTTTCTGCAATCTCCCCCATCGCAGAACGTAAATGTTTGCCTAACATAACCGCTTTTTCAGCGATTTTTTCAGCTTCATAAATACGTAATGTTTCAAGAGCGACAGAAACGGCTAATGCGTTACCGGAATAGGTGTGTGAATGTAAAAAATTTTTTCCTGATGAATAATCATCATAGAATATCTCATAAATCGCATCTGGAAGTATCACCGCACTCAATGGTAACCATCCTGATGTCAATCCTTTGCCTAGACAAACAAAATCGGGCTGAATTCCCGCATGCTCGAAAGCAAACATTTTACCCGTGCGCCCAAATCCTGACATGATTTCGTCTGCGATAAAGTGAATATCTCGCGCTTTAGCAAATGCATATAAACGGCGTAAAAAATCT
>JABDEF010000087.1 GCA_013287235.1 Gammaproteobacteria bacterium | reverse complement strand
TGCTCAGGCTTGGCTTACGAAAGACCAAAACGATAAAAATTACAGTATTGTCGAGAAACCCATTGTGGATCAGGATTATTTTGGTTCTGGATATGGTATTGCAGTTAATAAAAATAATAACGATTTACTCAATGCATTTAATAAAGCATTAAGTGAAATTAAAGCAAATGGTGCCTATGAAAAAATTGTAAAGAAATATTTTGGTAACTAAACCTATGAATGGATTTGTCATTCAAATGCTTTTTGGTACGTTAGTGACGCTTAAGGTTGCGGGTGCTTCTGCTTTAATGGGTATTGTTATTGGATTATTAGGTGCATTGCTTGAATCCATTCCTATTAAATGGGTTTGCTATCCTGCTACTTGCATTATTTCACTTATTCGAGGATTACCAGAATTATTAGTTTTATTTTTTATTTATTTTGGTGTTGCTGTTATTCTCAAGAATATATTTAATCAGTATATCGATATCAGTTCATTTGCAGCAAGTGTCGCGGCTCTTAGCTTGATTTTTGGTGCTTATGCTTCTCAAGTTTTTCGCGGTGCGTTTTTAGCTATCGATGGTGGTCAGATAGATGCGGGTTACGCAATAGGCTTTAATCGTGTACAAGTTTTTATGCGTATTCAGATTCCACAAGCATGGCGACATGCGATTCCTGGTTTAGGTAATTTATGGTTAGTTTTATTAAAAGATACAGCGATTGTTATGTTGATTGGTTTAGCGGATTTAATGAGTGAAGCAAAAATTGCTGCAAGTACGACGCATCAGCCTTTTACCTATTATTTAATCGCCGCAGGAATTTATTTACTTATTACGAGTGTTTCTCAATGGGTGATACATCTATTTACGATTAGAGCAAATCGGTATATTCACTAATGACAAATGTATTAACTTATCTACCAGATTTATTTAGCGGATTAGCCATTACGCTGATATTGATGTTAGCTTCAGTGAGTATCGGGTTTGCCCTCGCAATTTTATTGACTTTAGGCAGTTTTTCCACTTACTTTTTTGTGAAAAGACCGATAGATTTTTTTATATTTTTTGTTCGCGGTACGCCTTTACTGATACAGCTTTTTTTGGTGTATTATGGGATGAGTCAGTTTGAATGGATTAGAAATTCAGTATTATGGATTATTCTAAGAGAACCGATGGCTTGTGCGATTATTACACTTTCAATTAACACGGCATGTTATACCGCTATCTTATTAAAAGGCGCGATTCATTCAATTCCTAAGAATGAAATCGCTGCTTGCGATGCGCTAGCAATGTCTAAATGGCTTGGGCTTAGACACATCATTTTCCCGCGTGCTTTTCGTATTGCGATACCGGCTTATTCTAATGAAGTGATTATCGTGTTAAAGTGTACATCATTAGCGAGTACGATTACATTATTGGATTTAATGGGCGTGACGCAACAGTTAATCACGGAGACGTATGATACCGTCAGCTTGTATCTTATTGCTGGGGCAATTTATTTAATACTTAATACAATGATTATGGGCATATTTAAAATATTAAATAGATGGAGCCAAATTCCTGGTCAATCTATAAGGAAATAGGATATGCATCACAATGGATTAAAAAATATTGCTGAACTTTTAGTAGAATGTTTAGAAAATGAAGAAGTTGAATACATTTTTGGCTTGCCTGGAGAAGAAAATGTCTACTTTATTGAAGCATTGTCTCATTCCAAAAAAATTAAATTTATTTTAACACGCCATGAGCAAGCGGCATCTTTTATGGCAGATATCTATGGACGTCTGACAGGAAAGGCCGGCATTTGTCTCGCGACGCTTGGACCCGGTGCTATTAATTTATTACTCGGAACAGCAGATGCAAACTTAGATAGTTCACCCCTTATAGCCATTGCTGCTCAGGCATCTACGGATAGATTATTTAAAGAATCACATCAAATAATTGACTTAGTCAAATTATTCGAACCTGTGACCAAATGGACTGCGATGCTATCTCAACCGTCAACCACCACGGAATTAGTAAGAAAAGCATTTAAATTAGCTGAGAGTGATCGTCCTGGTGCAGTGGCTTTAATTTTACCAGAAGACATACTGCAAGAAAATTCTACTGATAAACCTTTACTAAGACAATCTCCCAAAATTACCTTGCCTAATCACGATCAAATTAAAAAAGCTGCTAAAATTATCAATGAAGGAAAGCATGTCATTATACTTGCCGGTGCAGGTGTGTATCGTCATCATGCACATAAGGCTTTAACAGAATTTGTTAATAAAACTAACATTCCTGTTGCCACAACCTTTATGGCCAAAGGTGTTGTACCTTCTGATAATCCTTTGGTCATTGGAACCATTGGTTTTATGCGTCATGATTATACGAATTTTGGTTTTGATAAAGCAGATGTCATTATCTCCGTTGGTTATGATTTAATTGAATATAGTCCGATTGCTTGGAACCCAAAAGCAGATAAACATATTATCCATATCCACAGTATACAAGCGGAGGTAGACAAAAACTATATTCTATCAGTCGGAATACTAGGCGATATTGCAGCAAGTTTAAATACCTTATCAAAAGAAATGAATATACCAAAGCCAATAGATAAAACCAGCATGCAAATACGTGATAGCATAGAAGCGGAAATCAAAAATCATGCCAATGACAATGCTTTTCCATTAAAACCTCAACGTATCATATCCGATTTACGTATCGCAATGAAAAGGGAAGATATTGTACTTTGTGATACAGGGGCTTTGAAAATGTGGATGGCGAGATTATATCCCTGCTATGAACCTAATACCTGCATTATATCAAATAGCTTAGCCACGATGGCTTTTTCTTTACCTGGCGCTATTGCAGCTAAGTTAGTTTATCCAAATAAAAAAGTCGTGGCAGTCATGGGCGATGGTGCTTTTTTAATGAATTCACAAGAAATTGAAACGGCGAAACGCGAGAAGATTCCATTTGTTATTTTAATTTGGCGAGACAATTCCTATGGTCTCATTGGCTGGAAACAACATTTAACTTTTGGTCATTCAACATATGTCAATTTTGACAATCCAGATTTTGTTAAATATGCAGAAAGTTTTGGCATTAAAGGTTACTCCATTCATTCTGCAAAAGAACTTTTACCAACATTAACAGAAGCGCTTAATAGTAATGATATTGTTTTAATTGATTGCCCTGTTGATTATTCTGAAAATACAAAATTAACTGATAAACTAGGAAAATTAACAGTCTCTTTATAATAGTGTTTGAGCTAAATAATTTGGTAAAAAGCACCAAATTATTTAGCTCAAAATAAAAAATACTTATTCCTTAACAAAGCACAAAAAAATGATAGATCATTTTTTAGCACTTTATTGAGCATATTTTTAAAACTATACCCGTGCGAGGTATATCATAAAGATAAAAGAACTAAGAACTTTGTATTTAAATTTCAGATAAGTCTCTTTTGGTTGCTTTTTACCAAAAGACTTATCTGAAATTCTATAACTTAACGTACGCTCGGTAACGGCTTAGTTTCCTCAGGAGGATATATTTTTACTTCCGATACTTTAGAACTGAATGAGCGATAATAAAAATATTTGA
>JABDEF010000086.1 GCA_013287235.1 Gammaproteobacteria bacterium | reverse complement strand
AAGCAATATGGGCGGCATTATTTTTTAATTCACTATTTTTAATTTTTGGCCAAATCGTTACTCACTTACCCGCACCATCCTTTGCAATCGAGAACAATGCTGCTTTCGATAAATTATTAACTGCGAATTTATGGATTATCTGTGGTTCTTTTATTAGTTATTTAGTCGCAGAACCTTTAAATTCATATGTGATAGCAAAGTTAAAAATATTATTAAACGGTAAATATATTGGGATTAGATTTATATCATCCACCATATTAGCGGCATTTATTGACAGTATTCTATTTGTTTCAATTGCTTTTCACAATTTAGCTGACTCTAAAAATTTAATAAATATGATTTTTTCAGTTTGGCTATTAAAAAGTATTATTGAAATTATAGGACTTCCACTATCAATACGCCTAACTAAATGGCTGAAGAGTAATGAAAACTTGGATATTTACGATCATAAAACGAATTTTAATCTATTTAAATTCGATATAAACTACGAAACGGATGATAATCATTATTTTAAACATGAGGTATAAAATGAAAAAAGCTGTTATTTTATTTTCTGGAGGTTTAGACTCAACCACCTGTTTAGCATTAGCCAAACATGAAGGATTTGAATGTCACGCATTAAGTTTTAATTATGGACAAAAACATTCAACAGAACTACATGCTGCTAAAAAGATCGCAACTAAATTTAATGCCAATCATACTATTATCAATATGCCTATTTGGCAACTTTGCGAGTCAGCATTAACTAATGCTAATATTAGCATACCCGATTATGATAATAAAAATGAGATTCCAATAACATATGTTCCCGCTCGGAATACGATATTTTTATCTCTGGCACTATCATTAGCTGAATCCATCAAATCAGATGACATTTTTATTGGTGTCAGCGCCGTCGATTATTCCGGATATCCTGATTGTCGTCCTGAATATATAAATGCATTTCAAAAACTTGCAAATCTTGCGACAAAAATTGGCACAGAAGAAAATAATATTAAAATACATGCTCCGTTGATTAATTTAAGTAAAGCTGAAACAATTCAATTGGGACTTAAACTTGGTGTAAATTATGCTGATACAGTTTCATGTTACCGAGCGAATACAAAAGGCTATGCCTGTGGTAAGTGTGATAGCTGTATTTTAAGGAAAAAAGGATTTAACGAAGCTAAAGTTATGGATAATACATTTTATTATTAAAAACCACATAATTATGCGATTAATTAATAACTATATTAAATTTTGATGGAGCTTGATATGTTCGGATCATCACATGATGAATTTAATCAAGTGAATTACACAAAAGCTGCTGATATTCATAATAAAATTGATCTAAATTCAACTCTTTATTTAGCCTATCGTGATATTCCTGATCTTTTAGAAAAACATCTATTTAGTCAAAACAAAAAAGAAAGCTACAGACTGCTCGATTTTGGTTGTGGGACAGGACTGTCGACAGAGATTATTTCAAAAATAGTGACAACCGCTGGCTATAAAATTGATATTGTTGGTATAGATATAAGTGATGAAAATTTAAAACTTGCCCATCTTCGTCTACCGCAAGCGAAGTTCTTAAAAGTAGACCCAAATCAACCCTTACAAAATTTGGGTAATTTCGATATTATTATTTGTAATTTTGTTTT
Source organism: Gammaproteobacteria bacterium (assembly GCA_013287235.1). Next base: position 1,946 of record JABDEF010000086.1, on the reverse strand, counting down.
AGTTGAAAACAAATACAAAGAAATGGTGAAAATATTAAAAATTATACAACCATTATTAATGTATTCTGGTGTTTTAATTGTTACTAATTGTACCAGTAAGGTATATCAACGTTCGAATCGATGGTATTCGTTAAATAATGACTTTTGTGAAAATGAGCCAATTGAGACCGAGATAAAACAAGGTCTGAAATTTAAAAAGGATCAGCCTGTAAAATTGCAATTCTTTACAAAAAACAGCAGCTTTACTTTTTTTGATTTTTTTCATTCTGAAAAAGATTATCGAAATGCCTACGAAAAGTCAGGCCTTGAATTATCCGAATTACATAAACCTCTTGGCTTAAAAAATGATTGTATGCCATGGAAATCTGAGACGAAATATTCTCCTTATAAAATTCACGTATTGACTAAAAAACGGGAACCAGAAGAGAAGTTTATTAAAAAAGCAACATTCTAAAAAATCCTTGCATGTCATATTGACCTGCAAGGATTTAAAAAATGGACATAAAAATTTCTAATAAAACGTATCCGTTCGATAATACATATTATCGAACGGATACGTTATATTGAATATCTTATGCATTTGTATTAAATTTTTTTTAAAGAAGTGAAAAGGATTATATATATGAAAAATGTCCATATGTTATTCATGGATGAAAGTTTCGCATATGATCTAACTAAAAAAAAAGAAAATATAAAATTTGGTTCTCTGACAGGAATTATGGTTCCTGTAAATTTAGTCACAAATTTATTAGAAGATATTTATGCCATACTGAAACTAGCTTTAAAATCTAGGATTGAGCCTAATGTTATCGATTTAAAATTATTCGATAATTTATTGCATGGTTCAAATTTTATGCCATCGTATGATGATAATGTAAAAGAATATGTTCTAAATAATTTAATGAATATTATTAATAAAAATAAAATCTTCATAATAAGGGTTTGTTACCTTGTAACAGATAATAATAAAAAATTTTATTATAATCTCTTGGGACATCAACCTAAAAATCAAATATTATCTACTTGTTGGGCTGGCATGAATAGTCTTTTACAGGAATTCCTTAAAAAAAATATTGTTATCCCAGTGATAGAAGACGAGATAGAGAGCAAACAACAAAAATCTATTTTCTCTGGAATGATAAAATCATCACATCAAATTTTGCATATTGATTATAATAGTTGTTCATTACCTCAAAATAAAAATTTTTTTGAAGTTTTATACTCAAAAAAAGATTATTCTTATCTAACTGGTTTAGTTGATTGTATATCCTATTGTTTACTACAAAGACAAGAGTGTAAAGGGAATGAAATTAACGCGAGTATTTATAAAAAAATTTGTATAGAAGCTGCAAATAAAATTTCACCATCTTTGGTTATTGAAGAAATTATCGACATGGAATTTCAGGACAAAAAACATTAAGCTATTTATCGTAAATACTCACCAATTTTGTTGCTAGAATGTTACTAATAAACATCGTCGTAACGAACAAAATGGCAAATAAAATGAAGTAGCTATATTTTTTATTATCATTCGCGATTGATAACCTTCCTAACGCCTTGGAGGCGTAAAGAGTCCCAATAAAATAACCCTCTTTACCTGAAAATCTATCTAAAAGCTCTGGATTTTTGAGGGTGTCAGACCAAGTGTGTAAATAGCCATAAATTAAATGTATCATAATTGGGTCTCTTCAAAGTCCAAGGATGATACCTCCAATAAGGAGTAACTTATGGCTATTACAAACAATATTTTAGATGAATTAATAGGAAATGCAAAAACAGAAGAAGATTTATTTGGTAAAGATGGTGTAATAAAAGAACTATCTAAGCAATTAATGGAAAGAATGCTTCAAGGGGAAATGACTCATCATCTGGGTTATGACAAATATGCAAAAGAAGGTCATCATACCGGTAACTCTCGAAACGGAAAAACCAAAAAGACGGTGAAA
>JABDEF010000085.1 GCA_013287235.1 Gammaproteobacteria bacterium | reverse complement strand
TCGCGGGCACCTAAATCTTTCGCAGCTTCAAAAATATATTCGTCGAAACTCACAATGCGACTATAAACCGTTAAAATAACAAATGGAATACAAAAGGTAATATGCGCCAACAATAAACTCCAAAATCCCATTTGAATTTTGATGAAGCTAAATAAAATGAGTAGCGAAATACCCATGACAATATCGGGCGATAAAATTAAAATAAAAATGAGTCCAAATAAAAATTGCCGACCTAAAAAATCATAACGATAAAGACTGATGGCGATGAGCCCACCGATACCCGTCGCAACGGTTGCGGCGGTCACGCCTAAAATAAGCGTGTGCGCGGTTGCAATCCATAGCGCACTATCCGTGAATAATGATTCATACCAGCGGGAAGAGAATCCATGCCACAATAATGAAAATTGTGCATTGTTAAAAGAGTAAATCACCAAAACAATAATGGGAATATAAAAAAATAAATAAATGGTTGTAAGGTAAGTGCCAATCGAGAAATTTTTCAGTTTCATAATAATTGCCGGTGTTCACGACCCTGTGTGCCGCGCCAGTAAATCCATAATAAAACGATCAAGAATAATGTAAATACCACACTGATAGCAGAACCCAGCGGCCAATTTTGCGCAATTAAAAATTGATTTTGAATTAAATTTCCGAGCAAAATCGTTTTTGCACCACCTAATAAATCAGGAATGTAAAAAATCGTCATGGCGGGTAAAAATACGAGAAGACATCCCGATACGATGCCAGGCATCGTGAGTGGCAAAATAATTTTTCTGAATGTGGTAAAGCGATTTGCGCCGAGATCACGCGCCGCATCGATCAATTGATTATCGAGACGTTCGATATTGGTGAGTAATGGTAAGATCATAAAAGGTAATAAATTATAAACGGAACCAATAATCACTGCGGTATCTGTAAAAAGAATTTGTAAAGGTTGGTCAATGATGCCTAACATCATCAAAATAGCATTAATAATGCCTTTGGGTTTTAACATGGTGATCATTGAATACGTACGAATAAGCGAACTTGTCCAAAAAGGAATGATGATGAGTAAAATTAAAATATTTTTTAATCGTCCCTCAATACGTGCAATCATAAATGCAAAAGGATAACCCAAAATCAAACAAATCAAAGTACAAACAGAGGCAAGATAAAAAGATTGTCGAAAAATTTTTAAATAAATGGAGTCATTTAATTGCATATAATTCAATAGTGTCATTGGCCATTCGAGTAAATGCTTTTCATCATGCGTTAAAAAGCTCGCCATGCCAATCATGCAAAAAGGTAATAAAGCAAAAATCACAAGCCAAGACCAGTTAATGCTGATCGAAAAAATTTTAAAAGGGCTTTCATGATTCATAGGGTAAAACCACCTCCCATCCCGGAGGCCAAGTAACCCATACTTGTTCCCCTAACTTATAATCGACACGTTCATCATCTTCATTAAAAAATTTAGTGGCAGCCACCATGCGTAGATTGGATAAGCGGACCATAAAATCCACGGTGGTTCCTTTATAAATAACTTCTTCTACAATGCCAGGATACATATCAATTTTGTCGGACTCATCCAATTCAGAAAGACCCCATACACGTAAATCTTCAGGGCGAATCAGAACATGGCATTTTTGACCAGAGACAAAATGAAAAACACCTTTGACAGTGCGTTCTTTGCCTTCAATGCTGACGGTGATTTTTTTATCATCTATCGCAATGATTTCCCCTTCAAAATTGTTTACTTCACCAATAAAACGAGCAACGCTTAAATTTCGTGGTTCTTCATAGACTTGGCGTGGCGTACCGACTTGTTCAATCCCACCTTCATGCATCACGACTACACGATCTGACATGGAGAGTGCTTCTTCTTGATCGTGTGTGACAAAAATAAAAGTGATACCCAATTTGCGTTGTAATTGTTTTAATTCAAGTTGCATGTTTTTCCGCAGGCGGTAATCGAGCGAACTTAAGGGTTCGTCGAGTAGAAGGACTAAGGGTCGGTTGACGACTGCGCGGGCGACTGCTACCCGTTGTTGTTGTCCTCCGCTCAATTGTTCGGGTTTGCGCGTTGCATATTTTTCGAGTTTCACAATTTTTAAAACTTCTATCACGCGCGCTTGAATTTCAGGTTCTGGACGTTTTTGACAGCGAAGGCCAAAGGCAACATTTTCAAAGACAGTCATGTGAGGAAAAAGTGCGTAACTTTGAAAAACGGTATGTACATGGCGTAAATGCGGTGGAAGGCCGTTGACATCTTTACCATTAATAAAAATTTTTCCAGTGGTCGGTTCTTCAAATCCAGAAATGAGACGAAGTAAAGTGGTTTTTCCGCATCCTGAAGGTCCAAGTAAGGTGAGAAATTCACCATTCTTCACTTCAAGATTGATATCTTCCAAAATACAAGATCCGTGAATCGACTTCGAAACTCCGCGAAGTTCAACGATATTTGTTGTCATTGGATTCTCTCATTCTCCTGATCGAGAGGATATATGCATGATGTGTTAAGGTTAGCGATGTCTATGTGAATTGCAAGTATAAAATGAGATTTCGCATTATGTCATGCCAGCATGCTTTTAGCCGGCATCCAGAAAGGCCTGTCTGGATGCCAGCTAAAAGCATGCTGGCATGACAGATAAATGACTGACAGCAGTCTTTTCTGAATCTCTCAAATATGCTATCTTAGCGCCTTACTTTCGAGGATGATATGTTACAACCAAAAACAGAAGCGCCATTCGATTTTACGCATTTGACCAGAGATGCAATCCAAGCAGTCTTGGCACAAAATAACCTAACCCTGACAGTTGACGAAGTTTTGACCATTCAAAATACGATTTTAAAAAGATCACCAACTTTAGCTGAGCTTGTGCTTTGGTCTATCCAAGGGTCTGAGCATTGTTCGTATAAAAGCACACGTCCACATTTGAAAAAATTTATTACCGAAGCCCCCAATGTGATTTTAGGGGTTAAAGAAGACGCAGGGATTGTCGCTGTGGCAAAAGATCATCAAGGGAAGCGTTACGGTATTGTGATGAGTCACGAATCGCACAATCATCCTTCGCAAATTGTGCCTTATGAGGGAGCCGCAACCGGTGTCGGCGGTAATGTGCGGGATGTCTGTTGCATGGGCGCAGAAGTGATTGCGATCGCTGATGGGCTGCGTTTTGGCGATATTAAACGTCCCAAAACCCATTGGATTTATGATGGTGTGGTGTCTGGTATTGCAGGATACGGCAATCCGATAGGTGTACCGAATATTGCGGGAGATGTCTATTTTGATGCCGGTTATAACGACAATTGTCTCGTCACGGTGGTGACTTTGGGCGTGATTCGTGAAGAAGATGTGATACATTCCTACGCGCCTCAAAATGCGGAAAATTATGTTTATATTTTAGTCGGGAAATCTACCGATAATAGTGGTTTTGGGGGTGCGAGTTTTGCGTCTTCAGGATTAATAGAAGCACAACAAGAAAAAAATAAAGGTGCGGTCCAAGAGCCCAATGCTTTTTTGAAAAGACATTTATTAAAAGCCAATTATGCACTTTTTAATATCTTAAAAGAAAAAAAACTCATTCAAAAAGTCGGATTTAAAGATTTAGGTGCGGGTGGTATTGCATGTGCAACGGTCGAACTTGCGGATGCTGCTGGATTCGGTGCTGAAATTGAACTTGAAAAAGTGCCCGTGAGTATGATTCATCTTCCGCCACACGTGATTTTATGTTCTGAAACACAAGAG
>JABDEF010000084.1 GCA_013287235.1 Gammaproteobacteria bacterium | reverse complement strand
GCAAAGAAAAATTTAGCGTATTGCGTGATAAATTCACCCATTTCTTAATAAAAAATAATCATTTTGAATCAGCACTCTGCATTGCATCATCTCTTTTAATAAAACAAGAAACAATTAAAGCATTGCATGATAAGCTTTGCGACGCAATTGAGCAATTAGATTTATCACATATTTCTCCAATAAAATTTTTATTGTCAGTTATTTCTGATAATCACCTTGAATATTTAAAAAAATTGACCAGAAATAAGCTGTTGCAATATTTAGATAACAATCGAATTGACCAATTTAAAAACGCACTACGGCATTTACCTTATCTTCTCAAAGATGTCATTCACGCCGAAAAAGAATCACCGCTTCTCATTGAAGCAGCTAGAAAAGGAAATTTCAAAATCGTCAACATGCTGCGTGAAAATAAGGTTAATGATGAAATTAAATATCAAGGTAAAACATACCAAGGTCATTATATAGAAGGTTTATCTTATCTTATAGCGCAAAATAAAATGGATGAAGCATTTGAATTAATGAATGGACATTTAAAATTATCCAAAGAAGAGCAAAAAACATTAGCGCCAAACTTTATTTCTTTAAAAAAGCAATTAATAGAAAAAATGGAAGATTATTCTAAAGATTTGAGTAACGAAGGCATAAAAAACTTAGAAATTGCATTAAAAATAACTCAGCATCTTCCCTATTATCAAAAAGATGATATTAACATACATGGCTGCCCAGTCTTTTTTAATGCCGCTTCCTATGGAAATTTAAAAGCTTTAAAACTACTTGAAGCAAATTTAAATGTACAGCACCATCAATATGCAGAAGTTTTTTATTCTTTTTTGAAAATTGGTATTGAAAGTCTAGAAATTGATAAAAAGCATGATGAAATTGCTGACATTATAAAATGTTATCCCGAAGTTTATAAGCAATTTTTAACAGATGATAAACAGCGCTTAAAACAAATTGTAATGCTATGCCCCATTATAGATAAAAATATAAAAATACTTACATTTATACCGGTTTACGGACTAGAAGAAATAAAACAAATAGCTAATTATTGTCAAGAAGAAAAAGATATTACCGATATGCTAACAATAGCAAATAGTTTTAATGACACAAATACAATCAATATCATATTTTTTCAAATATTAAAACAACATTTCAATCAACCTGAAAATAAAGAACAAAAAGAGCTTGAAAAGTGTTTACAAATCATTGAGAAGGAAACATTAGAAAACAAATATCCTAATTGGGAAAATTTATTAAACCAATTAAGTCAGTATATTCCGCTCATGAAAGAGGATACTCTTCTTGCATGCATGAAGAAATTTAGCATATTTCAAGGGAAATTCTTCGAATTTTTAATAAAAAATAATCATTTTGAATCCGCCACTGCCATCATTGCATCATGTCCTTCAATGAAGGATAATATAAAAAAAGAAACAATTAAAGAACTGCATGATCAGCTTAGCGACGCAATTCAGAAACTAGATTTGTCACGTATTCTTCAAATAAAAAATTTATTGTTAGCTATTTCAACAAATTCTACACATGCTATGCATGATCTATATGTCGAAAATCTAAAACATGCCCACAATCTAAAGCAAGAATTATATAAATGTATAGACGGGAGAAATACAGAAAAATTCAAAATGCTAATAAAGATTTTTGAAATGTTTTGCCCTAATACTCTTTCAGAAGAAATGAATAAATATGATAATTTTTCAAGTACAAATATTTTATCAAAAGCGGCTCACACAGGTTATTTTGCAGCTATTCATTTCCTCATGGATGAGCATAAAGTTAGTATCGATTCTGAGAAGAAATATGAATTTAACATTGACCTCATGCATGGCATAAAAGATTTTATTAAAAATGAAGAAAACAAAAGCGAACGAGATTACAAACCAGTAAAAGAAATTCTAGAGTTTCAAAATGATACGTTATGTGGACAACCATTAATTCATTTTTGTCTCAATTATCCATCTTCATTAGACCGTCTCATTAAAAGTCTAAAAATTAATGCGCAAGACAATAAAGGTTGTACGGCTTTACATGTAGTGGCACAAAAAAATAACCACTCTCTAATTATAAAACTCATCGAAAATGATATTAATATCCACATGGAAGATTTTAAAAATAATACGGCTTTTCATTACGGCAATGAACAAACAAAAGCATTGATACTTATACTTACTTTAAAAAAACTCATTACAAACTATTTTGGTAATAATATTCCTGCTCTGGTTAATAGGCAATTAGAATTGATTAACACAAGTTTAAGTGATGAAAAACTGGCGGATTACCCATCGGTCGTGAAAGAACTTCAAGAGATTGCTACCGCAAAACCTGTCTCAAACCTTTTTCCTTCTGCTTTAGGAAGCTCTACATTAGATAAATATCTTAGCATATTTAATACTGGCTTCTTTTGTTGGGATCTTAAGACAACAATCTATTCTAATATCAGAAAATTTGAGACAACAAAGCCTTCAACCATTACAAATACCATCAATCATGGCAAAACTAAGTAATTAACCGGAGTATATAAGGACCAGGGTAGGCTGTCCCATTAAAATCCCCTCTCCCGGAGCGCTTTTTGCGAGGGGAGAGGGGCGCAGGGGTGAGGGTGCTGGTGATCTACACGTTTTCTAAAAAATAAATTGGCAGAAAAACAAAAATTGATCGGGTATTTGAGTATATTTTGAATGAGCCAGGGAAAGTGCCAAGCTAAAAACCCTCACCCCTTCCCCCTCTCCCCTCGCAAAAAGCGCTCCGGGAGAGGGGACTTTAGTGAGACAGCCTTGATATAAGGACTGAGATGATTGATTTTTGCAAAATTTGACATATTTGATCATTTTAGGTACAATAAACAACATAAAATTTGAACGAAACGAGGCGATGTATGTTTGGCAACCCCGGGAAGCTTCCCGAAAAAAAAGAATTAGAAACAAAAACAAAATTGTCAGAAGACCCAAAAGAGAGGTTTTTAAATGAACTCTATCAAGGTCAAGTGTCATTATATACAAACGACGTAAAAGAAAATGATGAAAAAAGCACGAGACAATTTACAGCTCAAACACGACTATTAGTGACAAGAATTAACATTGAACAAAACAAGGAATTTGTTTTTAAAAAAATAAATGCAGAATTAAAAGAAAAAAAATTACCGGACTTAACCGATGAACAAAAAAAATTAATTTACGCTAAAGACTTTGATTCATCAGATCCTATTCAGTCTTTATTCGCTAAACATATGCCTAGAAAATGGGACGATGCGATTAATCGTTTCTTTGATCCTTATCATAGTGCCTGTCTTGTAGCTTATGATAATTCACCAATAAAACTCGAAGAACGGAAAAAACTTTTTAAATATGGAAAATCTTTTCTTGAAACTTTTTGTTACTTTATTTCTCAGCCAAATATCAATCCCTTATTACGAGAAATAGCCTTAACAGACGCAGAATATGCAATTTATATGTGTCCTGAGGGTTTTTTAGAACACATGGCAACGATTATTGAATCATTCGATTCTGATTTAGAAAGATTGGTTAAACACAAATATGTTTCTCAAGCTGCAGCGAATTTTAGAAACAAAATTTTTGCAGAAAGAGGAGATTATCACGCCGGATCCAATACTAAAATTTTAACCGAAGGTAATAGCATCCATGCGGAAAATGAATTAAAAAATATTATCTATTTTAATGAAAAGTATTCAGACTTCGCCCATAAGTCAGACGATGCAGATGCTAAAAATTATTTTGATAAAAAAACC
>JABDEF010000083.1:3584-3835 GCA_013287235.1 Gammaproteobacteria bacterium | reverse complement strand
GAGCAATGTTTTAACCTATTACAAGAAAAGTTATTAAATAAGAAGTTGCGCTGTAAATTGGAGGATATAGATCCACGATTTCTGAATAGGATTCCTAAACAATATCTTCCTGATCCTTCCATATCTTCGACAGGTCAAAGTTTATTTTATTCTTCAGAAGAACCTCAGAGTAAAGAAAACGAAACCCAAAAACAGAAAAGCGACCCAAAAAAAACTGTTCTCGACAATCCTTAAATTTATAGCTTCTATTA
>JABDEF010000083.1:0-3574 GCA_013287235.1 Gammaproteobacteria bacterium | reverse complement strand
CTTGTATCCAGTTTTTTTCCCGCTCATTAAAGAATTAAGCAGCAACTGTTTTTTGTTTTTTTAGTATCTGGCTTCCTCTTTTCTTTTAATTTTTCTTGAGGCATTTTTTTCTTTTCTGAAAAGAAAGAAATAAGTTGATGGCCTGTATACTTGATTAAACGATTTAGCGCAATAAGGGCTACAATTCCTGATAAGTAATTAAAATCGATTTTATTGGCGGCTAATGCATCATATGTTTTTATGAAAAGACCGGCTATATTATATCCAATTGGCATTTTATACACTTCAGAAAATGTTCCCCCTCCTAAACCGGCTTCGGCATGCAATTCTTTGGCAAAAAACAAACAATTATGTGTTAATGCATTGTAGTCATAATTGGTATCGCAATTTTCTGCTAAATATTTTACTCTATTGAATGCGCGTCTAGCCCCTTCGATTGAAATGTTATAGCTTACTTGCGGCAGGCTTTGAATATAACTTTGATCATAGGTTGATCCTCTGTAAAACTCAATGCCGCTTTGATTGGAGAAAACTAGATGGCCTTCATAAGCAATGCAATAGGTAGTATTCTCATTTCTGCTTGGCCAGTTGGATAATGTATTAACAAAACTTCCTGACGAAAAAAATGGCATTAAAATATCTTCGTTTCCTGCTAAAGGCCCTAAAAATGAAATTAATTCGTATGAATTAACGGATGAATAATGCTCTGTGCCCTCTCTTGGTAAAGGACAATTATCTGTTTTTCTTTCACACGATGGATATAAACCTGCATATAAATGAATAGGTTTTTTATCTTCTTCTTCATAGTCTAAGCCAATAAATCCATGTGAGCGATCTAAAAATACCGTTAAACGATTTTGCATAAAAACCACTCCAAATGTTAATATTTGATATTGAATTATACAGATTAAGCATTAAGGAAAGATTAAGGAAAGATTAAGGAAAAGTGGTTAAAATTTTATCAATTAAGTTATTCGATATTAAAATTAGTGTAATTTTGTGTTAATTATATTCGTGAAATAAAGTTGCCCCCATCAAAGGGTGCCAATCTGTACTTTTATAATGGATGCTTTTATGATAAGCTGTCCAATATAAAGGTACTATTTTCTAAGGATACTATGGTGCTCGAACTGATCAAAACAGTCCATCAAGAACTCAAAGACAAACTAAGTGCACTTGAAGGAACAATCAAACGAGATATCCAATTTATTGAAATAAAAAATAAAATTTCCGTGGCCATTGGAATGCGCCGCACAGGAAAAACGCATCTCATGCTTCATAAAATTGAGGAATTACTGTCACAGGGCGTGTCACTCTCTAGAATTTTATATATTGATTTTGAAGATGATAGATTACTGCCATTAGATAAAAATAAATTAGCCAACATTTTAGACGATTTCTATAGTCTTTATCCTGAAAATCATCAGCAAATTTGTTATTTATTTCTAGATGAAATACAAGTCATCCCAGACTGGGCGTTAGTCATTCGACGTTTTTATAACTCTAAAAATGTTCGTTTATTTTTAAGCGGATCATCCGCGAAGTTATTGAGTAAAGAAATTGCGACACAATTGCGTGGGCGATCTATTCCAACAGAAGTCTTTCCTTTTAGTTTTCATGAATACCTAAAAATGAAAAAAATAATACTACCTGTAAAACCCTATGGAAAGAAAGAAAAAGATATTTTAGGCGAGCAACTTTATAATTATTTACGAGAAGGCGGATTTCCCGGTGTGGTAGGTGAATCCAAAATGAATCAAATAAGAATTTTGCAAGAATATCTTGAAGTGGTACTTTTTCGGGATATCATTGAACGTTATAATATAACAAACATTTCAGTTATTAAATATATGATTATTTCTTTATTAAAAAACAATGCTACCAATTTCACAGTTAATAAATTCTATAATGATTTAAAAAGCCAAGGATTTGTTGTAGGACGATCTTCTGTTTATGATTATTTATCTTATATTGAAGATGCCTATTTGATTTTTACAGTTCCTCTCTATTCTGAGTCAATTCGCAAAGTGCAAAGCAATCCTAAAAAAATATATGCTATTGATAATGGAATGGTGAATGCAAATACTTTTAATTTAAATAAAAATAATGGGCATGCTTTGGAAAATGCAGTATTTTTAGATTTAAGAAGGCGTGGAGATACAATCTTTTATTATGTCACGAACGAAGGTTATGAGGTGGATTTTCTAGCACGCAGTTTGCAAGGAGAGTTGTTTTTATATCAGGTAGCGTACGAAATAAATGACGAAAAAACAAAAATTCGTGAAACACGCGCTCTCCATGCTGCTGAAAATGAATTGGGAATAAAAGGAATAATTATAACCAAAGATAATTATCTAGAATGGGCTTTAAATGATGCCTTCTTCTCTTGATCCTTAGTTTTTTGTAGTCGCGAATTTTCAATTGCTGCTCGAGCTTCTGGATTTCAGTGATAATGTTATGTACCAAATGCCTTTATCTTTATCGATACAATCAAGAAAATTTGCAATAGTGCGAATACCTTCAGGATGATACGCAATGGCTGAAAGTATATTGGTAAAGTGATATTTACAAGGCTTTCTTAGAATATTAATGTGGCGATCTACATCCCAAGGATATGCAGGAATCACACACGATAAATCATTTAATGTTTCAATATAATTGGCAGCGATGGTATTATTGGCAAGACCTGCTTCACGCGCAAGTTTTGCTTGCCCAACACTTGTTCCACCAAAACGAAATAATACACTCATGACATTTAAAAGTGCCGCACGAGATCTGCCTTGTGCGGCAATTTCACCTTCAATCTAATCACGCGTTAATTCAATGACATACTCTGGAATAATGCCTTTTGATGCGATTTCAGCGCACGCGATGGGTGATCCGCCTGAAATCATATATCCGTATAATGTTTTTTTTCCTAATGCATCCTGACATACGCGATGAAATTCTTTATAAGAAACAGGCGTAAATAAATAATTCGTTCGCGGAAGCCGACCTTTTCTTCCTGGTAATTTTTCAGCACCCCTTCTTAAATCAGTTGCTTTGGAGCTCGTGGTAATGATAAGAATATTTTTTAATTTTCCTTGATCCGCTAATCTTTTTAAAGCCAATTCCCAGTGTTGAACCGCAGTAATTTCATCAATAAATATTTCATAGCGCCAAAATTGGAAATGTAGTGGAAAGATCGGGTAAAGATTCAGGTATTTCCAATCAAAATTATAAAATTAGGACGCATTATTTTGAAAACGTCTATTGCGCCTGCATAAGCTCTTTAACAAGGCTTCATCTTGAACCAGAATGATGACTCTATCAATCATTCAACAAAGACTGGATGAACCATTCCATTAGAGCCTCAATTATTAACCTGGCGGTTTTTTTCGTTTCAGCTCATTAAAATTTTCTTTAATTTTTGGAAGCAGTCGTAATGGAACAGAAACCGTAGGCCCCTTCTGAAAACCTTGGTCTGTGTACCAAAAACCTCTTATATTTTCTTCTCTTTCGTTAAATAAAAGCTTTTCTTGAATTAATTTTATGACTTCCAACGGTTTTTCCCCTCGTCTAAGTATTAACTCAC
>JABDEF010000082.1 GCA_013287235.1 Gammaproteobacteria bacterium | reverse complement strand
GTGATAATAAAAAATGCGCGGTTCTAAAAGTTTTTCACATATCTTTTTTACAATAAAGCTCGTATTTAATTGAAACTGCGTTTGATCATTGGATATTGAGATATAAGACTCAGCAGTAAATTCAATATTAATGCCAGCAAGGAACTCTGTTAAATATGTACCTATATGTTTCGTAAGCGTTTGTAACCTGTCATCAGCATCATTGATGCCTTTATCGTTATATCCTAACTCTTCGCAAAGTTTCTTTAAATTTTCATTGATTTCTTTTTCTATCAGCTTCTGAATAATATCTATATTATATTCTTTCTTGAAATACGCATGATAAAGTAACTTATCAATAGGTTCAATCTTTGTCCCTTGAGCATGACGATCAACGATAACATTAACACTGGTAGGCAAATTCCATCCTTGATTGTCTGCATCTGTACTAAATACAATTTTGGAGTGAACTTGGTAATCGTCTTTTACTTTTTTACGTTCATTATGTAGAAAATGATAGGAATCATTGATTGCGATTCTTTTATCTGCTAATATTTCTAATAAAGTGGTAGGTGGTCGAGTTAAATGTATACGAATGAGCTCCTCTGTATCAGTATAAAATCCTTCTGTACATCTGGGCATTAATTTCAATAAATCATCAAATATTTGCTTTCGTTCTTTCAGGGAAATATTATCGTCATATAGTGATAATAATATTTTCTCAAACATTGTTTTAATATTTTCAACATAAACATCGGATTGTGTTTTAATGTCACTAAGAAACAGCAATTTTTGTTCATTTATTTGCAAATTATATGAATCTCGCCCCTTATAATCCGGATACCCGTTGCTTTTCCCCCATTTATAAAATAAATCAAATAATGAAGAAAGCTGTGTTTTAATTTTTGATTTATTACTCTCTGTACGTTCTGAAATGACTGCAGTAATATTTTTGTTTTCTTTTTGATATAAAGATAGTAATGTGGGTTTTTGGGCGTGACCCGTAATTAATGTAATATTTTCTAACTGCTTTTTCGTTAATTTTATAGCTTGTTTGCCTGTTGGCTTCAATTGTTGATCAAACTGATTTAATTGTTCTTTGGTAAGCTTTATCTCGACGCATTCTTTTTTAACATTAATGAAGAAAAGTTGGTCTTTATTTTCGTTCAGCACACGCACATAGGCAGCATCTGATACGATGGGTAATTTATCAATATTTTTTTCATCGAGTGGTTGAGACATTAATAAGAGGTCGCACTCGGGTTTTTCAATTTTTTCTGGAAGACGAAATGCTACTGGATTTTGTTCCAATTTATCTTTGTCAGTTTTTGCGAACAAATTAAATGATTGTTCATTTTTATTTTGCTGCTGAAGTGATTCATCGCCATTTTCTTTCAACCACAGAAAAGTACGGTTATTGGATATATCTCCTAGGAAAGACCCTTCCTTACTCTCTATTTGCTTTTCATTTAAGTGTACCCAAAGCCAATAAGAAGGAGTAAAACCATAATATTCTTTATTAATAAACTTCTTGAAAAAATCTTCATCAAAATATGTTTTAAAGTCATTTAATTTATCTATATTTTGATTTTTTATCAGATCGATAAAAACAGACTGTAAAGTTTTTATTATGTTTCCCTCATGTTTATAGCCTTCGAAATCTTTTAAAAATTTCGACATAGCTTTTATTTTATCTCGCTTTACGTTCTCCCATCCTTTATCTTTCATTTCTAATGCTAATGATTCAAATTGCAAAGATAGAATATCTATATAGGTATTGCCATCTTTGTTTTTACGTTTTTGATCTGCACCATGCTTAATGAGCCACTCTATCCCTTCCCAATTACTTTTACGAGCAGCAAAAAATAATGCAGTTTCATCATTAAAATCTTTAACTGGCGTGTCGATGTTAAAATTTGGTATTAGATCTAAAAATCCTTGCAATGTATCTTTGGTGGCATATTCGGCCTGTTGTCTAAAATAATAATGAAGATCACCTAAAGAAGGCATCTCTGCGCCTAGTTCAATAAGTTTTTTTATTTTGTCTAAGGAAAATGATTTAAAAGGTAAGGCAAACGCCGATGCTAATATAGAACAATTACCCTCCTTCATTTTAATAAATGCAGTTCTTTCCTTTGCCGGAATTAAACTTATAAATTCATTTAAATCATCTACAGTACCTACTTCGACTATTTTAAATAAAGCCTCTACAAAATTTAAACCTTTCTCATCACCCTGACAAATCGTAGCACCTCTATTAATTAGTTCTTTTATGATATCTAATTTTAATGGTCTCGTACTAAGCGCGGCCTTTAAAGCAGTATTTTTTTTCGAATCAGCTGAAGTTACTTTCATGTTGATGATTTCGACAATGTATTCTTCTGGAATTAATTTAATAAACTCTTTAAGGTCATCAAGTGTTCCTCGCCTTATGACACGAACTAAGTAATTTTGTAAAATTTTTTTTGTTTTATTATCCCATAAGCAAAAGTTACTTGTTAAAATAGATTTAGCTTTTGTAAAATTCTTATCTTTCAAAGCACTCTCAAGTCCTTCACTCATAAGATTTTGAGAATATGGACTTTCTTTTTGTTCTTGATTTGTTAATTTTTCGAGTTTATCAAGAATACGAATATTGCCTTTTTTGGAAGCCAGCTTTGCAAGGTTGTCTGCCTTTGAACATAATATTTCATCGGGTATTTGTTGATTTTCTATAAATTTATTAAATAACTCCAGATCATCCGTGGGAGATTGTACAAGAATTTCAAGAATGATGTTTTCTCTTATGTATTCCTTATCGGTTGCTTGAATAACTGCCCCTAAGCTTATTAATTCAGGTATTACATTTCGATTGAAGGTTAATGCAGGAATTAGAATATCTGATTTGGATATAGCATCCAAAATATTTTTATCATTTACAGATAATAATTTTATTTCATTTATCGCTCTGTTTAGATATACCGTATTTAATTTTTGATCAGTTTCTTCTGGATTTTTTATGATTTTATTTAATCCTGTAATTATATTCTTTTCTAAGCTTTGCGAATTTTTTTCTAATTCAAAAAGCGTTTTCGCCATTCTGATTTGCCCTCTTCTACAGGCTGCTTCTATTAATGTTTCATCAAAACTATTTTTATACGTTAGCCCTTTTTTGCTCAAAAAACCATCAAAATAAGCTTTCGGAATGGCATCAATCAAGCCAGTTAATGAATCAACGGTGTTGTCAAAAAAAGTAGTACAACAATAAAGTAAATTCCATAATCCCTTGTTAATTGCATTAGAGTTATTACTCCAGACATTATCTTGATTGATATCGAATATTTCTTGAAAATTTTTAAATTTCTCAGCAAGTAACTTAAATTTATTATAATTTTCAAGGGACCCTTTTTCATCTGGAGAATTTGCTATCTTAACTAACATTTTGTTAAAATATCTTTTTATCGTGTTTTTTATTTCAAGTGTCAGGTCGATTTTTTTAAGAATATCAACAACAAACTCGGGATTATCATTCAGATAATTTTTTATATTTTCATTCAAAAAACCATTAGGACATTTCTCAGAATATTCTTTCTTTTCATATTTTTTTAAGGCGTTAGGTATGTCTTGATCGTTTTCTATTGCTTTCCAGTCATTATCATTCATGGCTAGTTTTAATAAAAACTTTCCATCTGGTATTATATTTAAAAATTGATCCAGCAAAGCAATATTTTGTAATCGAACAATTTCCCATAAAATATTATATAAACCTTGAATATCTTTTATTTGAATACCTTGATTTTCTTTATTATCAAATAAACGAATTGTCCCAGAATGTTTTTGTTGAAACTGCTCAAGTTTTAATTTTATTTCTGCAACTTGATTTTGATTCTTATTCTCATTATTCCCCACAAG
>JABDEF010000081.1 GCA_013287235.1 Gammaproteobacteria bacterium | reverse complement strand
ATTGCAAAAACAGGATTGGTTCGATTTACGGAAATATTGGCGGATGAATTGAAACCCTTTCATATCAGCGTGAATAGTATTGCACCCGGTGTCATGAAAACAGACATGTTAGTAGACATCATTAAAGCAGGAAGAGAAAAAGTGGGAGAAAAAGAATACCTAAATGCCGAATCCAAGCTAAAAGCACTCGACCCCATGACGGACAATGCCGCACGACTTTGTCTTTTTCTTTTGAGTCATGAATGTCAAGGTATTACCGGCAAACTCATTAGCGCAACCTGGGATCCTTGGAAATCTTTACCTTCCTATATCGATACATTAAAAAATTCTGATATCTATACATTACGCCGCATCATTCCAGAAGATCGCGGACAAAATTGGGAGTAATATATCTTGAATGTTGCGATCATTGGCTCTGGCCTAATAGGCCAAAAACGTGCGAAATCTTTAGGAAATGCACGTCTAGCTGCATGCGTGGATATTGTTCTCGAAAGAGCATCACTGCTCGCTAAACAATTTGAAAATTGTATCGCTTATACAAATTGGCGTGATGTCATTCATCGTTCTGACATTGATATTGTGATTGTTGCAACGTTACATGCGTCCCTCTCGGAAATTGCAATTGAAGCGGTGAAAGCAGGCAAACACGTGCTCATTGAAAAACCTGCGGGAAGACGCGCACATGAGTTAGACCCTCTTTTGAGTACTTCCAAAAATGGTAATCCGCTCATTCGCGTTGGATTTAATCATCGTTATCATCGTGCATTTCGAAAAGCGCGCGAATTGGTGGATCAAGATTACTTAGGTGAACTCATGTTCATTCGCGGGCGTTATGGACATGGCGGACGCGTGGGTTATGATAAAGAATGGCGTGCCAATCCTTCGCTTTCTGGAGGCGGTGAACTCATCGATCAAGGCATTCATTTAATTGATTTAGCACGTTGGTTTTTGGGCGATTTTACAGAGATTCACGGTCATGCACATACCTACTATTGGGATATGCCCGTGGATGATAATGGTTTCCTCCTCTTAAAAACTGCCAAAAAACAAACTGCTTTTTTACATGCAAGCTGCACGGAATGGAAGAATTTATTTTCATTCGAGATTTACGGCAAAAAAGGTAAAATTGACATCCATGGTTTAGGCGGAAGTTACGGGGTTGAACGCATTGCATTTTACAAAATGCTGCGAGATATGGGTCCGCCTGAAACCACTATGTGGGAATACCCCATGCCGGATGATTCATTTGCCGTAGAATTTGCTGAATTTCTCGAAGATATTCAAAAAACGCGCCAACCCAATGCAAGCATACAGGATGCACATGCAGCGTTACAAATTGTGGAAGAAATTTACAGGATGTCACATTTATGATTATTGTACGAAGTCCCTTACGTATTTCCCTCGGCGGTGGTGGTACGGATTTACCCTCTTACTACCGCAACCATGGCGGATTCCTCATAGCAGCCGCCATTGATAAATATGTGTATATCACACTTCACCAAACGTTCATTCAAGAAATTATTATCAAATATTCTAAGCTTGAACGCGTCACTGACATTCAACATATCGAGCATCCCATTATTCGTGAAGTATTAAAATATATGGATTTACCCCTACCACATCTTGAAATTACCAGCATGGCAGATATTCCGGCAGGCACAGGATTGGGTTCATCGGGTAGTTTCACCACCGCATTACTAAAAGCATTACACACCCTCAAAAAAAATCTTATTCATCCGCGTGAATTGGCAGAGGAGGCTTGCCATATCGAATTGAATTTATTAAAAGAGCCCATAGGAAAACAAGATCAATACATTGCAGCCTTTGGCGGGCTCACATGCTTTAAATTTCAACCCAACGAACAAGTGGAAGCGTGGCCTCTTAAAATTGATCAAGACACACTTTATAGTCTCGAGGATAATTTATTACTTTTTTTTACGGGTTATTCGAGAGCGGCTTCGATTATCCTTCAAGAACAAGATCAAAAAACACATACAAAAGACAATGATATGATTGACAATTTACATTTTATTAAAGATATCGGCTTTAAAAGTAAAGAGGCACTGATCAAAGGCGATCTTTCAGAATTTGCCAATCTCATGAATGTACATTGGCAGTATAAAAAACAACGATCTCAGCGAATGAGTAATCCAGAAATCGACGAATGGTATCAAATCGCGCTTCAAAATGGTGCCTTGGGAGGAAAAATGATTGGTGCAGGTGGTGGTGGATTTTTAATGTTTTATGCCCATGATAAAGTGCAATTGCGTCAAGCCATGCGCAAAATTGGTTTACCCGAAGTACGTTTTCGTTTTGATTTTTCAGGCACACAAGTGATCGCGCAATCATGAACCGATTTCCTATTGTCATTTTAGCCGGTGGTCTTGCAACACGTTTGCGTCCCCTCACAGAATCGATCCCGAAATCTTTAATCTCTATCCATAGAGAACCTTTTATCGCACACCAGTTACGCTTACTGCGTGACCATGGTATTCGCGAAGTCGTCATTTGTGCAGGTTTTTTGGGAGAACAAATTGTGGATTTTGTCGGAAACGGCAAACAATTTGCTTTATCTATTCAATACTCCTTCGATGGCGAAACGCTCCTGGGTACGGGAGGCGCTATCAAAAAAGCACTCCCTTTGTTAAGAGATCATTTTTTTGTATTGTATGGCGATTCTTACCTGATGTGCGATTATTTTGCAGCGCAAAAAAGTTTTATGCAAAGTCAAAAAAAGGCGCTTATGACTGTATTTCGAAATGCAAGCGCCTGGGATAAAAGTAATGTTCTATTTGAAAACAACAATATTCTCAAGTATGATAAAATCAATCGCACGAAAGATATGCATTACATTGATTATGGTTTGGGTATCTTTCACAAGAGTGCATTTGATTGCATTTCTGAAAATACCGATTACGATCTTGCCACACTTTATCAAGACCTTTTAAAACAACAACAATTAGCGGCTTACGAAGTCAAAGAAAGATTCTACGAAATCGGTTCAATGATTGGCATTCAGGAACTAGAGGATCTTTTATGCAATTTATCAAGCAATACCTGAAGGAAACACAACAAATTATCGATCAATTGGATATTCATCAAATTGAACGTTTCATCGATTTTGTAGTGCATGCCCGCGATCATCACGGTCGTTTATTTATTCTGGGTGTAGGCGGAAGTGCCGCAAATGCATCTCATGCGGTGAATGACTTCCGTAAAATTGTCGGTATTGAAGCATATGCGCCCACTGACAACGTCTCTGAATTAACAGCGCGAACCAATGATGAAGGATGGGCAACCGTTTTTTCTGAATGGCTGATGACGAGTCGCTTAAAAGCAAAAGACTTATTATTAATTTTCTCCGTGGGCGGTGGCAACCTCGAAAAGAACGTCAGCCCTAATTTAGTGAAAGCATTACAATATGCAAAAGATATCGGTAGTAAAATCCTCGGCATCGTCGGTCGTGATGGAGGATTCACTGCCAAAATGGCTGATGCTTGTATTTTAATTCCAACTATTAACCCGGAAAATTTAACACCACATTCTGAGGCTTTTCAAGCCGTTTTATGGCATTTAATCGTTTCTCATCCAAAATTAAAAAATCAACCAACAAAATGGGAGTCCCTGCAACTTAATGTTAAGGAAAACGCATGAAACCACTAGAAACACTACGAACAAAAATTTTCGCCGATGGCGCAGATAAACTTACGCTTCTGGAAATGTATCATAACCCACATATTCAAGGATTTACCACCAACCCTACCCTCATGCGAAAAGCGGGGGTCAAAGCGTATAAATCCTTCGCCTTAGATATTTTACGCATCATTAAGGACAAACCCATTTCATTCGAGGTATTTTCCGATGATTTTGATGAAATGTATTTACAAGCATTAGAAATCGCAAGCTGGGGAAATAATGTCTATGTCAAAATTCCTGTGACAAATACCAAAGCAGAGCCTTCCTATGATTTAATTCATCATTTAGCAAATAAAGGCGTGAAACAAAATATCACGGCATTGATGACGCTGAGTCAAGTGAAACAGACGATTTCTGCATTGACTCTAAA
>JABDEF010000080.1 GCA_013287235.1 Gammaproteobacteria bacterium | reverse complement strand
TTGCATGCGTAGACAAATTTGGCGTATTGGGTGATAAATTCTTCCATTTCTTAATAAAAAATAATCATTTTGAATCAGCAATCTTTATTGCATCATTTCCTTCAATAAAGATTCGCATAACACAAGAAATACTTATAGAATTGTATGGTCGGATTAACGATGCAATTCAGCAATTAGATTTCCCACGTATTTTCCAAATAAAAAAATTATTGTTAGTTACTTTAAAAAATTCTAAAAATCAAATCCTTCAAGATTTAAATAAACTTATCAGAAATAAGCTGCTAGAATATTTAAATAATAGCCGAAATGACCAATTTAAAAAAGCACTACAGGATTTACCCGATTCTCTCAAAGATATATTTGATGACGAAAAAGAATCACCGTTCCTCATTGAAGCTGCCAGAAGAGGAAATTTCGAAATCGTCAATATAATGCTTGAAAAAAATATTAATAAGGAAATTAAATATCAAGGTAAAACATACCAAGGTCATTATATAGAAGGTTTATCTTATCTTATAGCGCAAAATAAAATTGATGAAGCATTTGAATTAATGAGTGGACACTTAAAATTATCCGAAGAAGAGCAAAAAAAATTAGCGCCAAACTTTATTGATTTAAAAGAGCAGCTGCTAGAAAAAATGATAGCTTATTCTCAAGATTTGAGTGACCAAGGCGTACAAAACTTAGAAATTGCACTAGAAATAACTCAGCATCTTCCCTATCATCAAAAGGAAGGTATTAACAAATATTGTTCCCTAGTCATTTCTACTCCCGCTCTCCTTGGAAATTTAAAAGCTTTAAAACTACTTGAAAAATACGGTGCCAATTTTAATGTACGGGATATACATGGACTCGATTGTTATGATTATTTAAAATGGTGTATTGATGAAAATCTAGAAAAAGATAAAAACTACGGTAAAATTGCTGACATTATAAAATGTTATCCAGAAGTTTATACGAAATTTTTAAGTTTAGATAAACCTATCTTAAAAAGAATTATAAGTAATTTTATTAAAATTGAAGAAAACAAAAGCGAACGCGATTATAAATTAATAAAAAAAAATTCTAGAAAATTTTAAAAATGAATCGTTAGATGAATTATCTCCAAAACCATTAATTCATTTTTGTCTCGATTATCCATCTGCATTAGAGCATCTCATTAAAAATCTAGAGATTAATGCGCAAGACAATAAAGGTTGTACGGCTTTACATGTAGTGGCACAAAAAAATAATAACCGCTCTCTCATTTTAAAACTCATCGAAAATAATATTAATATCCACATGGAAGATAGTAAAAATAAGACGGCTTTTGATTACGGAGATGAACAAACAAAAGCATTGATACTTATGCTTACTTTAGAAAAACTGATTAAAAACTATTTTGGCGATAATTTTCCTGCTCTGGTTTTGAGGCAGTTAGAATTGATTAACAAAAGTTTAAGTGATGAAAAACTGGCGGATTATCCATCGGTCGTGAAAAAACTTCAAGAAATTGCTACCGCAAAACCGGTCTCACTTTCTCAAGACCTTTTTCTTCCCGCTCCAAGAAGCTCTACATTAGATAAATATCTTAGCATATTTAATACTGATGACCAGAATCTTAACGAAAGAATCTATTCTAACGTCAGATTATTTGAGAAAGAAATGCATTCTACCATTACAAATACCATCAATCATGGGCAAAACTAAGTAATTATAATTAGAAGAGTTAGGGTGGATTAGATGCGTTTTTTGCATCGTACATTTGAATTTCGCGCCAGCGACTTCTAACACTACTTAGTTAAGTCGTAATAGGACGCATAATTTTGTCATCCCGCAGGCACTTCGTCCAAGGAATTTAATAAGGATACCATCAGGTCACGAAGTGCGGGGTCTGGATAAGCGGCCTATTTTCTTCTTCAAAGTTGTTATCCAGACCCCGCAAAAGCATCGCGTGACGTGTCGAGTTTTTATAAAAGCGTTTGGACACGATGCCTGCGGGGTGACAAAATTATGCGTCCTATTACGACTTAACTAAGTAGTGCTAATTAACCACATTCATCGAACTTTTTTGGTAACCCACAAGCTGCATTAAATTTGATTTTTTATTAATAATAGTATATTATATGATCAATATCTTAATTAATATAGGTGCTGCGGTGGACCCACGAAAATCAGAGGAGCAAAAAAAGATAGATTTAGAGACAGATCCTTATCAACGTGATTATCTCGTTAAAACAATACGAGCAGAAGAATTTGGTAATGTATTAAATCAATTTAATTACAATACCAAAAGTTGTCGATATGCGGTATATAGCTTTACCAACCCCCCTAAAGTGCAAAAAAATGAATATTACAAATATAGACGCCCCGTACGCGCAACACAATTGAAAAATAAATATCAATATAAAAGGACTACTAAAGGCGTTGTAACACGAGACACACATTTGTGGACTGAAGAAGAAAAAGAAAGTTACTCTAAACAATTTTGCTTTTTTTATATAAATCCGCGTCAAAATTATTTTCCAAGGCCTCCTGATATTGATAAAAAAGGTGTGCGTGTTGCTATAGCCGTTCCGCCTGAATTAGTAAAAATACAAAGAATTGCTGTAGAGGATATCAGTTCTTACTTTTATACCTATATGTATGAGAATAAGGAAGATGCTGATAATGCATCAGGAAAATTTGTCAATACCCTAGAAGATATTGTCACTCACTGTGCTACCAAAAGAGCTCACAATGAAGTCATGGGACGTGTTCGAATTGATCCTAATCCTGCGTATTATGCACAAGTTTTAGTAGAACAAAACAATCTTGAATCGCGCTTAGTCGCACAAATCCGCGCAAAAGATTTAACGTTACGCTTACAAAAAATTTATCCTTCACTTTCTCCTGATTACATTGTACCCTTGGGTTTTTATCTGGTTGAAGAGAAAAAACCCTTTAGATCCTATCCCGTAGAAGAACAAACAAATGATTTAGAAAAAGCATTAAGACATTCCGATCCTAAAATATCTGGATTAGCATGGTTACTAAAATTGCAGCAGCAAACATTTACATTTGAGTTTAAAGAAAATTCCTTTAATCAAGATCAATTAACAATGATAATCAAAGAAGCAACGAGCCTAACTTGGGAATCAGGGTTATTATTTTATAAAAACTTTTTCTTAAAAAATAAAGAACTGATTTTAAAGCAATTACAAAGGCATGATAGAATGGATTTATTAATGGATATTTCTAATTGTGTGCCATTAGAGAATCGTAAGGAACTGGTATGGAATCTCTGCACGACGCCAGAACTGAAATCCTATTATTTATATAGTTTAATGAACTTAGATTGCCTTGAACATGATGAAGAAGAATTAATCACATTATTAGATAGTAAAGAGACATTCAATTTTTCAATCAAACTTTTTAATTCAGATACATTGTACGATTATGCAGTTAAACATTTTCTATTTAATATCGCAGATAAAATAGGCCAAAAAGATAAAAACCTCATTAATAATACTGTAGAACTATGGGGTGAGACATTAATCGCAGCGATTAAACTGGGAAATATGGATGCAGCAAAAGAGATCTTAAAAAGACATCCTCAATCGTTAAAACATTTTGATACGTACAGAAAGACTCCTTTGGATTGGGCTGTTTTCCATAAAAACTTCGAACTTACTCATCTAATAATTTCAACATACCAAAATATAAATATAGAAGGTTTATCTTACTTTATAGAACAAAATAAAAATAATGATAAAAATTTAATCAATAATATATTTTTACAAATATTAAAACAACATTTCAATCAAACTGAAAATAAAGAACACGAAGAACTCAAGCGCTGTTTACAAAACATTGAAAAGGAAACATTAGAAAAAAAATGTCCTAATTGGGAAAATTTATTAAACCAATTAAGTCAGCATACTCTGTTTTTAATAAAAAATAATCATTTTGAATCTGCCACTGTCATCATTATAACATGTCCTTTATCTTTAATAGAGAATAAGATAGAAGAAGGGACAATTAAAAAATTACATGATAAGCTTCACGAGGCAATTGAGCAATTAGATTTACCACGTATTTTACAAATAAAAAACTTATTGTTAGTTATTTTAAAAAATTCTAACAATCAAAACTTTAAATATTTAAAAGAATGGACCAGAGATAAACTGCTGCAATATTTAGATGATAA
>JABDEF010000079.1 GCA_013287235.1 Gammaproteobacteria bacterium | reverse complement strand
ACTTGTTTTCTTTTTTGCAAAACTTCTTTTGATGGTTGAATTACACTGTCGGGTATTCTTGCTCTAAGATCAGAATTGGTATTAACTAAGTGTGCTAATGCTTCAAGAACTGGTTTGAATGCACCCGAACGATTTGTACCAGAATACGTAATTATATTTTCTGTTTTCTCCTTAAGTTTATCGTCTTTATCATCCAATTTTGTTCTGTCATTTTGTGCCACAAGAATATAAATAAGTGTGACGGCATCGTCAATATTTTCATTATTGATTTGTAAATTTTGAATAGCACCAGCTACTACAGCCATTTGCGGTTGAATTTTTTTCATCAACTCTGGAACTCGAAGTCGGGTTGTTATCCCATTCGCTTTAGATAATATTGCCTTTTTGTTTTCGGCGATGCTTTCAAAAGCCTCCTTAGCCAACGTCCATTCTGGGCGTGTATCTAAAAGTTGAAGCGGTAATGATCGTGAATTTTTAATTTCATTTTCTTTGTTAGAAGAAATATGCTGCTCAAGCTTTTCATCGTAATTTTTTAAAGTGTTACTAATGCGATTTCTTAATTCCTTATTTTCATTAATATGAATAATATTTAATTTTACTTCGTAGGTTTTTTTAGTTATAACTTTAAGCTCGTCTAAAGTAAGAATATTACTTTGCATATTGTATTTACCCTCTCATTTTCTAAAATAATGTTCAAAAAATGAACTAATAAAACCATTATACATCACTTTTAAATCTAAACAATAAATTTGTTTATAATTTATACAAATAAAATGTAACTATATGAAAAATAAATAATTAAAGTTCTATTTTTTTAGGTGTAAAAGAGGATAAGTGATCAATTTTTAACTATATGGACGCAAAATAACAGCAAATCAGGGCTAACTTGCTATATACGAATTCCAGTTAAGTAACTCCTCGCCCTGTCATGCCAGCTAAGTTCGTGATTTTTTTTAAAATCAGCCGGGCATATTTTTCATAGGTATATTCTTTATCTGACTCTTTAGTAAATTCATAAGATAAAGGCTCTAAATCAAAAACAAGACGATATGGATCTTTTAGATAAGCCTCACGTATACTTTTCGCAGTAGAAGTTACCGTAAATTCCCACCGATTTATGATCGAAAAATTCCACCGCAAAGTTGGTATAGCGATTATGTAATGACATACACGTTCAGCGGTGAATATTTTAAGTTGGCGAGATGTTATACCTCGCGCGGGCATATTTTGCAGTTTTTAGCATCCCACACGCAGTCCATCTTGATTCGTTCAAAACACTTGCATATGAATAACTATGCGCGCATTTCGAACGAATCAATCTGAACTACGTCTGGGCGCTAAAAACCGCAAAATATGCCTGCGCGAGGTATAATCGTCTTGATAGTCACGCAACTCTTTGAAAAAAACTGGATACAAGTAATAGAAGCTATAAATTTAAGGATTGTCGAGAACAGTTTTTTTTGGGTCGCTTTTCTGTTTTTGGGTTTCGTTTTCTTTTTCCTGAGGCTCTTCTGAAGAATAAAATAAACGCCATATTGATTTCTTAAAATAGCGCTTTCATTTTGAAGATGCTTTTCCCAAAGGCCCCCACTCGCCATAGAATCAATAGAAAAATGGGATATCTTTATGCAATACTCATTTTTCCCATTACTTTTTGCAGGATAAATTTTGTCATAAATGTAAGGCATCCAACTTGAAAAAAGATTTTTTTCATTTTCTGGTCTAGGTATAAGCGCATAGAATTTCCCAAAATCGCCCTCTCCTAAAAATTGGGAATAATCAATTTTGTAATTTTCAAAAGATATTACCTGGTTTATAGGAGGTGGTAATTGTTGAATTTGCTCTGGGAAAACTCTTGGCCTCATTTTATATTCTTTTTTTCATCATTATTAATGCGATAGTAGTGTTATGCAGTTAATTTAGTTTACTAAAACGATCGTTATTCTGGCGTACACCACCATGGTGTTCCTACTGATTCGTCATAAATATTTTTAAAGTTATTTTTGAAATTTATCAGTACTCGATAGGTATTAAATGCTTTCCTCATGTAATTATTATTAGATAGTCCACTTACATAAAGCATTTGCTCAAAAGAATCTTTATCCTGCAAAAAAGTAGCTACATATTCTCCAGCTTGCTCAAGAGAGCTTGAACTCACTAATGCTGATGCTTCAAGCCATGCGCCATAAAATGGAGGAGACATAGCAATACTCTTTTTTTCTTTGTTTGTTTGGATATATTTATATCGCACAGAATCTAAATATTGTCGGATTGCACTTTTAGAATCGGTTTGGAGGGATTCAAGTCCTGATTGACTTAATCTTCTGATGACCAATTGATTTAAGAGATTTTCAATTTGCGTGTTATCATTTCTTTTCAAAATATTGAGAATATCTGAAATATATATTTTTTCTAAGTCTTTAGATTTAAAAGCTAACTCAATTTTTAAAGCCACGCTCACATAAGGATTTAAATTCACTTTTTGGTTATTTAAAATATTGTTAATTTTATCTAGATTGGCAAGAATAATATTACTTTCACTAAGTTGAGTAAAGCCTCTTATGACTATATTTGCATCATTAGCTGATAATTTGGTATCTAATAATTTCTGATAAAAATTTTGTAAAATTTCTTTTTCTTTTGGATAATTTTCCAGCTCTGAATATTTCTGATACACTGTGAGTGTTGATCTCAGCAGCATACTTTTTACTTTACTGTCATTCATTTTGGAATATTTATCCACGAAATCGCTTAACATATCGGCTCTTCCTATAAAGCCAAGTTTATCTACCAATAATGTCCTTTTTTCTGAACTTAAAGAATAATCTTGAGAAAATTTCCAGGTATCATTAATTTCTTCGTTTGTTATCTTATCTATGGGAGCATTAATTATTTGCATAAAATCATCCAAACTCATATCAGAAAGTTTTTGAGCAGTTAAAACACTTAATTGAATTGAAGGAACAATCTTATTTTGTCGTTTACTTAAATTTAGATCTCCATTGGAATTGGGAAATGCATTATATATCGTATTAGGTAGCATAACATCGCTATCCTTAATTAATTTACAACCTGCTCCTGCATTAAAGATATAATATACAAATGTATCACATCTAAAGATTGCACATGATGTAGAAGTACCAGGTCGGTATTGTGCAGTCGAAGTATAGATGGGACACAATGCTTGCTGAATAATCCCCTGAGCTATTATACTCATGGCATCCCTTGCTTTAGTAACACCTGTAATGATCCACCTACTTCCCCAATATTTAGTTTTAGATTTGAAATTTTCAATAGTATTGATTTGAATTACTGGATTTTCATTTAAGACTTCAATAACTTGAGTAGCGGGAGAATCAGGTGAATAAGAATCAGCATAAGCTATACCCACATGTCCTATATCGCCCATTCCAGGTACATCCAAATCCCTTCCTAAAATATCACCAGGGCCCATCCAATTAGCATTAACCTGAAGTGGCAAAAGACATAGTAATATTAGCAATTTGCTGCGCATGAATTATCCTGTAATAATCAATAAAATTATTAGAATTTTGAATTGATGAAATATCAAACCATAAATTAATTTTAAGCGCAAGTATATGAAGTCATCTTTGTAAAAGCAAGCGCAATCAAGTTAATAAATTTTTTATGTAAAGTTGTGTAATTTAATAGTATTATAAATTTAAGTAAAAGAGGTGTTCGGCCGGAATCCACCGAGTAGGCTACCTGCATTGCTACGGGGTAGCCTACTCGATGGATTCCAGCCGAACCTCTAATTTGACGCTTATGTCGAAGGCGGAAATGACGGCAGTACTCTGGAAACATAAAACTCAAGTGCGAGTATATTAACTGAGGAGAAAGTCGTGTTACATAATTTAGAAATTAAAAAAGAACCGCAATCAAAAGCTGCTTTTATCTTAGGAAAAACAGAAGAGAAATTTCTACAGTTGATAAAAGAGCATGTTTTACCTAAAATCGATACCCCAAAGGCTGTATTTCTCAGTTACGCTATTGATG
Source organism: Gammaproteobacteria bacterium (assembly GCA_013287235.1). Next base: position 266 of record JABDEF010000079.1, on the reverse strand, counting down.
ATGTTGATTCTCATGATAAAGCAAAGAAACTTGCAGATCTCTTGGTGCAATGTGGTTGTAAAGCTAAATTGATTGATTTTATAAGTTTAGATATTCGTTTCGGTAAACGGCCATCTCAAATTTTATCAGACATTCTTGTAAATATGGATTTTGTTTTCGCTATTGGAACTCCGGCTTATGAAAAGCAACTTTCTGAAGAAAAAACAGGGAACTTGAGTACCGAAAAGGGATTTAATACAAAGTTGGCTAATTTAGCACTTTTAAGA
>JABDEF010000078.1 GCA_013287235.1 Gammaproteobacteria bacterium | reverse complement strand
TTAGAGGACGCCATCTTCCTCGCCATACGAGAAAATCCCAATGTCAGTGGTGCGGAAATCACACATATTATACAAAAATATACCGTAGAATTAGAAGCGTGGAAGTTTAAACCGCATTATGCACTTTCGGGTACCGTAACCACCACGCGGAACTTTTCGACAACAGAAAATGGGTTTGTCACGCAAAATGCAACGGGAGCGGACGGTTCAGTCTCTTTATTAACACCCTATGGGACACAAGTGACATTTTCGCCCTCTGTGAACCAGGATGATCATTTTCATCCTGGACTTTCGCTTGAAGTGAGTCAACCGCTTTTACGTGGTTTTGGGCGACCCATTGTAGAAGCAGAATTATATAACGCATTGGATAATGAAAAAATCGGTCGTTTAAATCTCGAAAATGTTTTACGCGTGACGGTTACCAATGTCATTAATGCATATGTCGATGTCATTTCAGCACAAAAAAAATTAGAGGTGGATGAAGATGCATTAAAACGTGCGTTGATTTCGGTCGAACAAACCAAAAAATTTATACAATCGGGTAGAAAAGCGGGTGTTGAATTAGTAACGGTGGAAGCAGATGCAGCATCTGCGGAAGTAAACATTGAAAATGATAAAAATGCACTTTTGTCGGCGCGCTTTGCAGTGTTAGGCGCCATTGGGTTGGATCCTGAGAGTAAAATCGCATTTGAAAAAATGAATATTCCCGCATTGATAAAAAAATATTATATTCCTTCTTTATCACAAGCAAAAATATTGGCTTTAGAAAATGATATACAGTATCAAACGGATAGATTGACATTAGAAGGTGCAAAAAAAAGAAGTTTGTTACAAGCAAAAGATAATACGCGTTGGAAATTGGATTTAAGCGGTAGTATTAGTACAGGGAAAGGTGCTGGGGGTGGTCAGAACTCAGGATTAGAGAGTATTGTGAATGGGGTCAATCAAACCAGTGAAATTGCATTGAAATTGACAGTTCCCATTGATGATCGCGCAGCAAAAGTCGCTTTCGCTACTGCCAAAATGAATTTACGACAAGCGGAGATTGCACTAAACCAAGAAAAATGGGCAAAAGAAACGAATATTATCAATGGTTGGAATAGTCTTTTTAGTGCAAGACGCGCGTTACGTTTTGCAGAAGATGCTAACACATTGCAACAAAAAACTTATCAAATCAGTTTTCAAAAATACGCACATGGTTTAATTGATAGTTTACAATTACAATCCGCGCAACAACAGTTGATTAACAGTGAGTCAGGCTTGAATGTGGCGCGTATGAGTTATTTGAAGACATTGGTGAATGTGGATTTATTAATGGGGCACACTTTAAAAACGTGGAATGTGAAGATGCGGAAAGATGATATATGATAAAAAAAATGAATCTATTCACCCCCTTTGCAAAAGGGGGTCGACGAGCGCCGCGAGGCGGGGGGATTTTTAAAGCTGTAAAATCCCCCCGCCATGCAAAAAGCGCATGGCGACCCCCTTTTGCAAAGGGGGTGATAATGATCTTTATTTTATGTTGTTTAACCGCCTGCACAGATAAAACAGAAAAAACATCCGATCAAACCTCTCTTTACACCGTTTCCACACACGTCTTAGAAAGAAAAGTATTTTATGCAGGCATCATACAACCTTTAAAAACGACCGTTGTCACAAGTCCGGTGGAAGGCGTCATTGAAGACATGCGCTTTCATTATGGCGATGAAATCAAAGCAAAAGATCCTTTATTTACCATTTATTCTGATAAATTTTTAAATGATTATAAAACCGCGCTCATGCAATATATTAAATCCAAAACGGAATTGAATAATACCCGTATACAATTGTCAGAAGGGAAATTTTTACATAAGAATCAACTTATTTCTGATGATGAATTCAAAGCAAAAGAAACCAGTTTTTATACGGCACAATTAACATTAATGCAAGCAGAAGACCAACTGAATGCGATGTTAAAACAAATGGATATCAAAGGTTTTGATTTTCATACATTAAAAATTGAAAATATCGATAAAATCAATCAAGCATTACATGGAGATGCACATTTTCAAAAAATTCAAATTTTTTCACCGATTGCGGGTGTAGCATTGATTCCTATTAAGAATGAAACACAAGAAACGACCACAAAAAAAGTGTCTAAAGGAGATGGCGTAAAATTAGGTGACTTATTGTTGATGATTGGTGATGTCAACGGTTACATGATTCATATTCACGTCAATGAATTTAATGTGAATGAATTAAAAATAGGCCAAAAAGTGAAAGTGACCGGGAATGCTTTTCTGGAATTTCCCTTAGAAGGTGAAATTGCGAGTATTGATCATCAAGGGCAAACCGGCCCGGGCGGTGTGCCGCTTTTTCCTGTGGAAATTATTATTCCGCATGTCACAGAAAAAGAACGTCAAGTGATTCATATTGGTATGAGTGCAAAAGTAGAAATTACCATCACAGGTGATCCTGTTATGACCGTGCCGATTGCTGCGATTTTTGAAAAAAAAGGCTTGTCCTATGTCACTGTAAAAAAAGAGAATCGCACGATAGATGTTCCTGTAAAAGCGGGTCCAACAACGGCGGATGCGGTACAAATTGATTCAAGCTTAAAAGTAGGCGATCAAGTGCTCATTCGGTCACCCATTCTTTCTTAATATATTCTTAAGAAATTGCTAATAGTTCCTTAATATTGTCCTGATATAGTCCATAAAACAATAAATTGTCTAACTTTTTAACGAGAGTACGCTGGTATGTTAAGCTCAAGACCTACGAGTAAAATTGAATGTGCTAAACGTTCGATAATTAAAATAAATGATATGCTAACTGAATATGAAAAACAAAAAAATATATATTTAGGTTACAAAAAAGAATATGATGAAACTGCTCCGCTAGTACCTCAAGACTCGCCAATACTAAGAACTTCACGTCATCAACTGGAAGAACTAAAAAAGAAACTCGCAGTACAAAGAAGTGTGATTAAAAAGGAGTATAGGAAGTTATCCAATTTAATGGAGGCATGTGAAGCAAGTTCGAAATCGAAGGAACACAAGTATGAGAGTTTCTTCTCTACAGAACAAATGCATTTTCAAGAGATTAAAAAAAGGATTGAGGATTTTAAGCCCAAGAAGATCACCCAACAGGCAGACCAGTCTGATCTAGAAGAAAAGAAAAGAACTCATAAGAGAGGGTTGACTACTACTACTACTAGCTCTAAGTTACCACGTCACCATCGGTCACGTACTCTTCTTGATGTAGTGACATCAACCTTAAGCCCCTTAAGCCCTTCTCATAGGCAGGAACGAGAGTTAAAAAAACGAGAATTAAAGGAATATGCAACGGAATGTTTAATGGCTCCAACTAATATCTTTGGAAAAGGGAAATTGGTTTATGGATGCGGTACCAATGAAAATCAGTGCCCCTCTAAAGCAGCCGATGTATTAGAAAAGACAGCTACATCTAAATTTGCATTTGAAACAAAATTTTCAGGTATGCTCGATAATGAAAACTTAGAGTCATCGCAGCAAGGCAGATTGCAGAAGTGCTTAAGAGGTTTTGAGTCTAAGTTAAAAACGAGTGAAGGATCCAGAGCTGCTGGTTTATTTAATATCTTAATTGAGAAATATATTAACTTACGTATTGAATCGGGTCGAATTAGCACAAAAGAACAATTATTAGATGAAATAAGACAACTATTCGGTACAGATAAGTATTATCAAAAGACAGGTTTCACTTATGCTATTCAACAATTAATTGAGAGTCATAGTGATGGAGAGAAATTTTTAGCAAAACTCGAGGATTTTTGTGAGCAAATACAGGAAGCAAATGGTAGAAATTTTAATCAGTATGGTGCAATAAAATCAACACTGCGAAAATTAGGCGTTATTCCAAAAAAGGGTCTTGAAAAAACAGAAGAGACGGACACTGAGGTTAAGAAAACGTCTGTCAAAGAAAAAGAAGAAAAAATTGTCGATCCTAAAGAACGTTTAAGACAATGTGTCATTCAGCGTTTAAATATACCTTATTCAAAGAATGTAGGACTGACTGACAATCAAGTCTATGGTGGCGGTCATTATGCCAGTATGTGTCCTTCTGCAGCGCAAGATGACTATGTAAATGCAGCAAATAAAAAGTTTGGTACGGGACCTGAATTGCAAGCGCTTAATTTTGGATCCATGTACGAAACTCCTAATGGAAAACAAGAACTTGGAAGTATCTATACGCAATTTATTAAAAAATATATGGATCTCCGTATTGCTGCAGGCAAAGTTCAGTCAGAGGAACAAGTACTAGAAGAAATAAAACAATTGTTTGGCATACGCGATTATTATGGTAACGAACATGGTTTTATAGGATATCTTCGAAGAGTATTTGATACTACAGCAGAGCAAGCTGATTTTTTAGAAAAAATCAATGCATTATATGTAGC
>JABDEF010000077.1 GCA_013287235.1 Gammaproteobacteria bacterium | reverse complement strand
CATCTTCCAACAATAACCATCCTTCATCAATAAATAAAATTCCTCTTTGACCTTCAATCGCTTGTTCGATGCGATATATTAAATACATAAGAGCAGGGGTCTTACATTCTTTATCACTGAGTATCGAACCTACATCAAATGCAATGACATCTGAATTTAAATTAAGAGAATCATTTAAATTATCAAATAACCAAGCATGAGAACCTTCGCTATGCCATTGATCAAATCGAGATCGTAAAGAATTTGGTTTCTGTGATCCAAAAAATGATGCTATATTCTGTAGCTGTCTTGAACGCGCCTCAAGCCTATACATACCATCAATCGCACGCTCAATGACGTCTGAATCTGATTCAGTGAAAATATCACCATTAATCGTTAACATTTTTTTAAAAAGGCAATATAAAAATTTTCTATTCTCAGAAGTATCATTTAACTGACAGGGATTAAAGCCAGTTGCACGACCGGGTTTTATTCTTTCGTAAATACCATTCATTGCCCTTACAAAAATTTCAAGTCCACGATCCTTATCAAATAAGACTCGTTTACCGCCAAATTTCATACTTTGAGCAATAAGAAACCCGACCAACACAGTTTTTCCGCTTCCCATTGCGCCAAAGATCAGGAAATTTCCTACATCCTTATAATGAAAATTAAAATAATACGGACTCCCTGCTATTGTTTCGAAAACTGTTACTGCATCCCCCCAGTGATTATCTTTAGGTTTTCCAATTGGGTAATTGTGTAAACTACCTAACGCCGCCATATTTTTAGTAGATATATCCGCAGCACGACAAATATAACTAAAATTGCCTGGGAGTTGTGCCCAAAAACCTAATTCAGATGCAACATCCTCCCGGACACAAACAATATCAATATTTGAAAATAACGAAACAATCATTCCTACATGTTTGTTTAATTCTTCTTGACTTTCTGCATAGCAAACTAAAGTAAAATGATGTTTTCCATATCCGACTTCACCACTTGCTGTGCTATCAAATGCTTCATCAATTTGTTCAACCTGCGAGATAGATTCATCTTTAGATTGCTGCATTTCACTTTGATGATCACGCAAACGAATCTTAGCGATTTGAGAATCATAAAATCGAAAAGATTGAGTAATAACATATTCACATCTAAGCGTACTTAACTCATCCAATATTCCTTCATGGGTCATCGGAGAATACGCTTTAATAGAAAGTACCGCAGCAAATCTTGTATCTTTACAAGCACCTCGCATTTCTATTGTTCCAGATCTACGATTAAAAAATAATCTTTTATTTGGCAAAGTCTTTGCTGCATCGATTATATCTAAAGGCACAGGCGCTATATCAAAGTTGATTAAAACAGATATAAATTCTAGTGCAGATGAAAACTTGATTTGATTTTTTGTATACACGCATAATAATTGACAATCATAATCTGATAAAGAACCCATTATCCTTCTTGAGACATCATTCAATTCTTGATGCTTTTTAATAAGATAATCTGCTTTTGTATTCATATCTAGCAAAGCATTAAATTGATTTAAAAACGAAAAACCCTTATTAATAAAGCCTTCCGGCTGTTTAGTCATAATAGCCAAATAGACATCGGTTCGATACAGATTAGAATTCGATAATTTTTGAATATATTTTTTATTTAATTGATTTGCAAAATCATGGTCATATTCAGCATCGTGGTATTCGTTAATTTTTCGTCTTATCTCCCAAAAATAACAGGCGAACTCGGATGATAAACTCTTCAATAAATAATTTCTTCGATTCTTATAAGCATCCAATATCTGCCTCTCTTTCGTGCTTGAATCCAACCCTGCCAATTTGAAAATTTTTATTAATTTTCCACTTTTATCCAACAAAGTATCATCATCGTAATGCATCAGTATATTAATATGCTTTGACGCTTGATCTTCACCTTTAATGATTTTATTGCCAATATAGTTCTTTATCTTCATCAATCACCATGGCTCATAACTGTTTATTTTCCCCCAAAACCAATAATTCAGTACCGGAGGTGTTTTTAGTATTGATTTAAGAAAAATATATAAAAAATTTGGCTCTTTTAATGAAAATTTCACCATCAAAGCATGGATTAAAATAAATAGGGGTATACCTAAAAATGTATGGGTATTAATACACAATAATGCGCAAATGATCACATTAGAAAAAAACATTCGTATATTAACACCCATAAACATTGGTGATTTAGTTAAACCTATTGCTAGATAATCTTTTTCTGGAACATAATTATTTTGGTTCATATTTATTTTCTTAAACATTATGAATAAGAGATGTAATCCCGTTAACAATTGATCCAGCACCAAAAATTATCGAAATACCAATAATGGTATATCCTAAAACTGACCATTTGAGAAAATGTCCTAAACATAGAAGTCCTACCACCATCACCGATATTGTCGCAATTGCAACTCCTGTTGCACCATACATTGCATTGGTAATATAATTTAAACCTTCACTGACAGGTGTTTCACCGCTCGCAAAAGCCCATTGTGAAATAAATAAAATGGGTAATAGCATAATTTTTTTTGATATATATTTTTTTAACTTATTCATATGTTATCTCTCAACATTAAAATTTATTTTTGTCACACACTGCAGTATACCAATGTTCGCTACAGAACCATTTTCTTCCCATATTATTAGGTGAGATTGTTCCGAATTCTTTGCAAGGTCCATGAATTGTTTGATATTGACAGGTTCTATCACTGTTTGATTTTTCAAGCAATGTTGCTGTTTTCCAGCCACATGCACAATATCTTCTAGATTTAGAAAGTTGTTTCCCGCATTCTGGGCAATCATTAAGAAGTTCCATTATTTTGCTCCTCTTCTGGCAGCACTATTTCTCCCATATATTGTTCAAATTTAGTTGCATTAAATAATGTAGCGGGTCGTAAATATTCAGCCATTTTTGGATCGCTTTTCCATTCTCTGGTTTTCTTAGCAATCACTTGTCTACAATCCATGACGGTTACCCCTGATTTAAGTCTTGCAATAATCAGTTTTAGATTTTCTTCAACAGGACGGTACGCTCTTCCAGTTTTGCTATTTAGAAAATCCAATACGTCGGTTGCTTGTGATTTAATTAAAGAATGTTGATTAAGTGGTAATATTGTTGCTCGATTTTCATGATGAATTAATTTATCTTGATTCTGTTCCTGATCCTGATCCTGATTATTATCTCCCATACAATTTTCTGATAGCGTATTCAAACGGTTAATAAAGCTTTCATCAAAATATTTCCCATACTTTATTAAACTCTGTACTAATGGTTTATAGACCGTTGAAGATGGTGGGACTTGATCAAATATTTTTTTAACACCAATACCTTGTCTAGGATTTTGTATTGGATTCCATAATAAAAATTGATGGATATTCAACCAATTGGTTGCTTCGTCACGAATTAAAAAATCAATTTCAGTTAACTCTATAAATGCTTGCTTAACGGTGCTATTGTCCCAACGTAAATCTTCCGTGATATACCCATCAGGTAATCTTAAACAACCAAGCATATTGCTATGAGGTCCCGTTAAAAGATAAATTGCGAGTAATTTAGCTTGATCAGAAATTTGTTGGATATTGTCGTTTTCCCAAAATCTTATTTGCACAGACCCATAAATTCGCATATGATTTCCTTACGCAATGAAATACGTCATTTCACTTGTTAGTACTCAAAACGTACTAACAAGCAAATTATATTGAATGAAGTTTTTAGATTATGAATAATTAAATACTATTTCATTTTGAGATGAATTATTTTGACGTTTTTTAAATATTTCTAGACGATCAATAAGAACAGACTTCGGTGCTTTTATTCCAATACTCACAACACCTTCTTCATCGCGTAATACTTTAACTATAATTTTTGCATCTTTTCCGATTACTATCGATTGACCACGGCTTCTTCTTAAGACCAACATGATCATTACTCCTCAATCTTCCGGGAAATTAAATTATCCTCTAACTGAGCATTCAAAGTGCCAGCATCCTAAGTGAGAATATATTCTCACTAAATAAATTGCTTGTCCATCTATTTATTTAAAAATTTAAAAACTTTTTTACCCGAAAAAATGAATCCATATACTATAGACAAAGTCAATTTTTTTTCTTAATATGATGCACAAAGTATAATATTAGGATTATCTATCGATGGAAACCATACGACTGGGAGCACGTTTGCGTGCTGCACGAAAAGCTGCTGGTTATAAAACCGCGAAAGCATTCGTACAAAAAAACAAAATCCCTGCATCCACCTACTCACAACATGAATCTGGGGCTAGAACGCCAGACGATGATATGTTGAAATTTTATAGTAAAGTATTGATTGTTAACTTTGATTGGTTAAAAGATGGAAACGGTTCACCTTATTCTAAAATGAACACGACCACGTCGCATCAAATACTAAAGGAAGA
>JABDEF010000076.1 GCA_013287235.1 Gammaproteobacteria bacterium | reverse complement strand
CAAATTATTAATTTGATGAATCAAATCTGCGAGATCCAAATCTCCAGTTATTTTTGACATACCATTCTCTTATTTTTATTATTAGGATTCACTCTAATTTAAAAAAATTAAATGCTCCCTTTCTTTTCTATAACGAGAATTCGCGATGGTTCAAGTGGATAGGCCACATGCTCTTCACCTTCTTTTATATAACAAATATCACCTGGATTCAGAATTTTTTGATGTTCTTCATTATTACTCAAATAATGCATGCGAATTTTTCCGTCCAATACAACGAATACTTCACACCCATCATTTTTATGCCATTTATAGGGTTGATCAGCCCAATGTAACCTTACTGTTGCACCTTCGATTTGAGCAATATCAATTGCATCCCAAGAATATTTACCAATCAATGATAAGCTATTAATTATTTCCACTTTTTTCTCCTAAGCTTCTTTACACATTGCTGACTCCGAGACCAATCATTCCAATACCAAAAATCATTAAAAATGCTAATAAAAATTTTCCGCCTGGAATCCGATATCCCTTCAGATATTGGCCATAACGACCACGCCATGCCATAACTGGCGGTAAAAAAATCATTAAAATAAAACAACAAATACCCGCATATTTCAAGCAATGAATGAATATACCTGGATAGAATAATACAATCATTAATGGTGGCAAGAACGTTATCGCAAATATCACTAATTTTTCTTTGCCTTCTTTTTTTACTGACATACCATCTGCCCAGAAATCAGACAATGACAATGATATGCTAAGAAATGAAGTTGCCATGCAAATTGATGTAAAAATTTTGGTTAATATTGTTACTAAATTACTTTTAAGAAGTGCATTCACCGTAATGATTAGATCACTGGTTGGATTCGATGAATGTATTATTTGTTTCATCCCATGATCACCATTTAGTGGAATCGATCCTAAAATCACAAAATTCCACGCAATATACAATACAAGTGGGATCAATGTTCCAAAAAAAATCGCGTAACGTAATGATTTAATATCATCACCAAAATAAGTGCGCAAACTAGGAATAATCACGATTGTAGCAAATGCAACTGCAAGAATTGACAAACTTGAAGGTAAATTGACCTCATGTATGGCATTATTCCCGAGATTAGAAGTGAATACGAAGGGCATCAAACAGATGATTAAGAATAACAATGAACCTAATTTACTAAACATTAATACACGATTAAAATAGTCAACGAAGCGAATGCCTCCATAGACGATATAACCAAATAGACATGTGAAAATTACTGCTGATACTTTTAGAGAAATACTTATTCCCATAGTTAGGATGAAATAATGAAAAATATCAGCTCCCCCTGAGATATATGCACACAATATTGAATATTGTAGCGTCAAATATATTAACCAAACTATTGATTGCGCTGTATTTCCCAGTGTTCTCTCTGTCATGGATATCAAATTAGAATTAGCCGGTAGCCATAAGTTTACTTCTAAAAAAATAAAAGCAGATATAGTCATTATTGCCCAACAAGCGATGAGCAATGATGAAGAATACCAGAATCCTATCTGTGCGGTTGCAATAGGCAATGCAAGCATACCAGCACCGATTGTAGTGCCAATAATCAATAAAACAGAACCAAATAATTTGGAATTCATTTATCTATCCTTATTAATTTTATTTAATAACTATAAAATATTTTTTTAATTAAAAGTGAATAACCCTTGTTTTTCAAATTCTCTTATAGTTTCGTAATCTTCTCTCACTTGTTCCGCTGACTCATGACTCAGAATCAATAATCCAGGCATTGAAAATAAATCAATTGTTTTTTTAAGATAATCATAGGGATGAATATTTAGCTTGAGTGTCGTAAAACTTTTTAATTTTCGAATATTATTTATATTACCATGCTCTCCAAATACATCATTTTCATGATGCGAAATTAAAAAAACGATTCTAGTAAATTTTTTCAATGCGTAATTTATTTGATTTGTAAGAATAATATGATTAAGAATGTAATCTAATGAAAGATCAAGTTGGCTTGAGCCGGTTGCTAAACGACAAGCGGGTATTGCGACACCTCCATGTAATCTCGCGCCTGTTTCAACTAATCGCGGTCCTTTATTTGTATAAATAATTTCAGAATGGGCTGGCCCATATTTAATACCTAAAGCATTTAGAATTTGATAAGCATATTCTGACAATTCATCTTGAATTGAGCCTTTTTCTGGTAAAAAATCTAAATAGTCATATACAAATTTAGAACCATTGGCAGTTGTTTTTTTATAACAACATATATTGGTTACATGATGTTTACCCGCATAACTGGCAGTATCTACAACATATTCAGTACCAACAAGAAACTCTTGCGCTAAGATCGTTTCATTTCGATAATTGAATTGATTTATTTTCCCCAATGAATTATTAATTGCAGATTCAATTTCTGACTCACTAAAACAAGCAACCACTCCATCTGTTCCTGCGCTATTTAATGGTTTAATGACAACACCTGTTGATAATAGCTCTAATTTTTTTACCCATTTTAAAACTTCTGAAGCATCATTTGATTTTATCGAAGCAGCTGCGGGGATATTATTTTTCCTCAACTGCTCAACCATTTCATATTTATTTCTTCTTACGATACTCAATTGACTGCCATTAGATAATTCGGGACAAAAAAACTCTGACAATTTATCAGCTAATTCTATTCCAGTTTCAGCGCCTGCCAAAATTAAAACTGGCTTTGTATTCACTAATAAATTTGATAATGCTTTAAAAAGAGCTTCCTCGTTTTGATGGTAGGTATATATGTATTGATAATCTGATTCTCTAAACGATTCTTTATAAACATTAAGGATTGGATTATGAGAGATAACAGCCACTGGTATTATTCCTCTTTTACAAAGAGCTTCTGCGTATAACGCACCTGAAGAAAATGGATCCACAATAAATGCATATTTTTTCATATCTTATCCCTATCAGTTATTAAGTTGTTGGAAAGGAAGCCTTATTTAGATTTTGTAGTATTGTTTTATTTCTATATGTTCCTGAAACAGTAAAATAAATTACCTCAATTAGAATGAAACATAACGTTATTAAAAAACCCAATATCATAAAATTCTGGGTTGGTTTTAATGTAATAAATGCTAAAGCTAAAGGTGATACTGCTTTAATGAATGCATTCATCGCGGTCATCCGTCCAGTCCACAATAATATTTCATTTGTGCTAGAAACTGATTCATACATAAATTCGCGTAATTTAATTCTAAATGCATTGACAAAAAATCCGAGAAAAAAGACCCCTACTGCCACGTAATATGGATTATTTAAAAAACGAAACAGACAATCCCCTATTAAAATGCCAATAAATGAAAATAACCATATATATGATAAATATCCTCTCTCTGTCATAACAAATGTACAAAAGAAAGCTCCTAAACCTGCAGCAGCATCGATATAACCAAATTCTGTCGCTGTCCAAGCTTTTTCATATTGTGAAATAAAAGGTACTAAAAAATTAAATGCTGATATTTGAAGTGTTAATATAGCCAAGCCTATTAATGATACCCAAAGAATGCCTGTGTGAGTAACACGAAATAACTTATTTGAAGAGTCATTTGAAGATTGTTTTATATTATTTTTGGATTTTATATGTCGAGAAAGTAATATAAAAAATAACGCGCCAGATGCATAAGTCATTGCATTAACAATCAAAACACTTTTCATGTTTCCGATACTTAATACAAATCCGGCAATAGAGGCCCCAAGAAATGCGGAAATTTGAATAGCCGTTTGTAATATTCTTGATGCTTTATTAGAAGATAAACGACCGTGTAAGACTTCTTCTCCCATGATTGCTTCTACAGTAATCATTGTCAAGAAACTTAATATAGCGAAGATCATTCCTGCCAAATATAACATCACGGTATTTTCACGCCAAAGAAGTGGCAAAAACCCTAATGAGGAGATAACCCCTGTGATTCTTACCCATGTAAATGATCTTTGCGGATTGCTTTGCAGGAGTTTTTTAAATTTCCCACTAAATTCTTGTAGAATAAATATTAATATTGTGACCAAACAAAGAAATAAACCTAATGTCTTTGCAGATCCACCCTGCGCTAATACACGCCAAATGATAGCCACATTAAACAATGAATCCCCAGCAAGGGTAAATGATAAGACAATAATTAAATATAGATACTGAAGCATATTAAAACCTAAAATATATTAAAAATAAAATAACTTTTTATGTACACGTACGCCTGTTATTGACTGCTTAATCAAGACACAAGTTTTAAAAGTATTATCATGCCAAGGACATTGAATGACTTTTTTTATCTCGCATATGCGGCCTAAACTAAGCGGTGCTCCTTTGTGCGGACACTTGTCGGGAATTACATATTTCCTTTTATCATGAGACACGAAAAAATATCTTTGATCATTAATAGAAATATATTTATCTTTCAA
>JABDEF010000075.1 GCA_013287235.1 Gammaproteobacteria bacterium | reverse complement strand
AAAAAAATTGTATATATTCCCGTTTATTTTGCCCTTACCGTCCTCGCGCCTGATGATCTTTCGAGTGATATTGAATCAGCGACGGCAGGATCTTTAAAAATAAATCCCTATCGATTGACTGATCCCTTGATCAATTTTAAAAAATTAGCAGAACTTGTCACTGTTGCATTACAAAACAATACTGCTTATCAAGTGGGCGAAACCATTTTGGACGGTATGCAAGTGGTCAATCAACATGCTTGGTACAAAAAAACATCTGGTTATCTTTTATTAAAAACAGAAATGGATAGTTCGAATATTTTAAATCGTCAAGAGAATATAAAACATGCGAGTGTGAAGCAAAATACCGTCATCACAGAAAATGATATCATTGATTTCACGGTATGCGTTTATAATCAAAAACCCGGACTTCCTACCGCACTTCCAAAAACAAAACATAATTTTCATCATCATAAGACGTTAAAATTGCATGGCTTATTCACCCAAAAAGGGCAACTCACACAAACCACCCCCAAAAAAAATATGGTGCCAAAGCTGAGTCGTGATGACGCAAGTTAATGCTGCATCAAAAATTAATTGACGCGGTAAAAATCGAGGTAATATTTGTTGTAATCTTCTTTCACGTGTCACTAAAACAGGATTAAAATAATCTGTTTTCTTTAATGATTCGACGCTTAGCAATTGATCCACCCAATGGGATTGATCATTTTGAAAAAAAATTTGAGAAAGATGTGTACGAAAACTTATTTTTCTCCTTTGCGCAATCTTCCGGGGCAATGTTTTCATCGCAAGGCTTCTTAACAACCATTTTTCTTTCAATCCATGCAATTTATAAGAAGGGTCGATGGATGCACAAAACGCAATGACATCTTCATCCAGATAAGGATAACGTGTTTCAACCGATGAATGCATCGCAACACGATCTCCTTTCGATAACATGAGTAATCCAGGCAGCATCACTTTATATCCCACATACAATGATTGATTTAGCGGATGCCATGCTTTGATACGTGGATGGTTAATTCCCCAATCATCATAAGGATTATGATCTCTTAATTTTTCACACATATTTTTACTATAAAGAGATTCTCTCGCCTTACCTACCGATTCATACATGTATTGTTGTGCGGGACGAATGCCTTGAACACCTGCATCGCGTGTGACTCGAGATGAAAATATTTTTCGAAATAATTGCGGGAAAGGTCCTAACCAATTTCCGACTTTTTGTGTTTTATAATAAAAATATCCTGCTAACGCTTCATCTGCACCCTCACCTGTTAATGCCACTTTGTAGCCTTGGGCGTGAACTTCTTTTGCAAGTAGCATCAATGCAACACAAGAAGTATCGAGCACAGGACCTTCGGCTGCTTTTATAAACTCAGGAAAAGCTGCCTTAAGGTGCATTGCATTGATGGGAACGGTTGTCAGTTTCGATCCTAACAATTCCGCTGATTCTTTCGCATGACTTTTTTCATTGGGTCCTATTTCTTCTAAACCTATGCTAAAAGCATGCAGTGCATGATTTCTCTCAATTTGATTCGCCATATTCAAAACCATGGTTGAATCAATACCCCCACTCAAATAACTCACGACAGGCACATCACTGCGTAAGCGTTTTTTCACAGCATTTTTGAAAAGCGCCTCATATTCATCTACCAGTTCTCTCGAATCGCGCACACGGCGTTCTTCGCCTTGATTGGGAAAATCAAGATCCCAATAGGCGTGACATTCAATTTTCCCCTTTTTAATTTTTAAAAAATGTCCGGGTGGAATTAATTTTATTCCTTCAAAGAAAGTACGGTGGTTTCCTGCACAGAAAAAATTAAATAAATAATCAATGCCTTTCACATCCGGACGAGCCATGAGAAAACCGCTTGCCAAAAGTGCTTTGATTTCAGAAGCCCACAAAAGCCATCCCTGACTTTCTGTATAATAAAGTGGACAAATACCCATTCGATCACGCGCAAGAATCATCAGATTTTCTTTTCGATCCCACAGTTGAACGGCGAACTGACCTTTGACATGCGAAAACAAATCCATCCCATATTCTTCATATAAGTGTGTCCAAATTTCTGTATCACAATGGGAATGGAAAGAATGACCGCGTGCAGATAATAATTGTCGTAATTCTGGATGATCAAACAATTCGCCATTAAAAGTGACCCATACATCAGCTGTTTTATTGGTGACAGGTTGATGCCCCTTGGCAATATCTATGATTGAAAGTCTGCGCGCCCCCAATGCAACACCGGGTTCAAGATGTATACCCTCTTCATCCGGACCTCGATGTAAAATGGCATTCATCATGTTCAATAATTGTTCTTGATGAAAAATGCGTTTGCCGCTTAAATCCAATGCACCTGTGATCCCACACATACTTTCTTTATCCTTAATTTTGTGCTATAAATTCACACCATAAACGGAGAAATAGTTTAACATGCGAAAATTGACAGCTATACTTTTCTTTTTTCTCTTAACACTAATAGGAAAATCTGCGATTGCTGTGATCAGCTTAGAACTGACACGCGGTATGTCTGGCGCTTTCCCCATTGCAATCGTCCCCTTTGCAATCCAAGGCCAAACAACGGAACAAAACATTCCCGCCATTATCGGAAATGATTTACAAAATAGTGGTCGCTTTAAAGTGTATGGTGCGAATCGTTTGAGTTATTTTCCGACAGATGTGCACGATATCAAATTCGATTATTTTCGTCATCTCGGTGCTGATAATGTTGTCATTGGCAAAATTCAAGAAGTGGGGATCAATCGATATCAAGTCAACTTCCAATTGTTAGATGTTGTAAAAGGCAAAACTGCCGACGAAACACCTGAGTCGGCCGTGATTTTAAGTCATCAATATATTGTATCTGGTGATGATTTCCGTTCCTTGGCACATCATATCAGTGATCTCATTTATCAACAGATTACCGGCGTACGTGGCATTTTTTCGACGCGATTGGCATACATCGTTGTAAAGCGATCCCAAAATACACACACGCATTATGCGCTGGAAATATCAGATCAAGATGGATATAATCCTAAATCTTTATTAGGATCAAATGATCCCATTATGTCTCCCGCTTGGTCACCCGATGGCAGACAATTGGCTTATGTTTCATTCGAAAATCGAAAAGCGGCAATATATATCCAAGATGTGGCAACGGGCAGAAGACACCTCGTAAGCGAATTCACCGGCATTAATGGCGCACCCTCTTGGTCACCGGATGGGCGTCAATTAGCATTAGTGCTTTCCAAGACTGGCACACCTAATATATACATCATGGATTTAGCCACTCGACAATTAACGCCATTAACGAATGACTATTACATTAATACAGAACCCGCTTGGGCGCCGAATAGCCGTTCAATCATTTTCACTTCTAATCGAAGTGGCAGCCCACAAATTTATCAATTAGATCTTGCCACTCGCCAAGTGACTCGTGTAACCTATGAAGGCAAATATAATGCACGTGCTTCATTCTCACCAGATGGAAATCATATCGTTGTCCTCAATCAACAATCCGGTATGTATAACATCGGCACTTTGGATTTGGATTCTGGTATTTTCCGTGTCTTAACCAATGGCAGTGAAGATAGCGAATCCCCTGCCACAGCGCCTAACGGAAGCATGGTATTATTCGGCACGTTCTTTCATGGTAAGAGCATTTTAGGGATGGTTGCAATGGATGGAAGTGTACAATTAAGGTTGCCTGCACGTGATGGAGATGTACAAGATCCTGCGTGGTCACCCTTCTTGTCATGAGAACTTTGTTTTTAAAATCTTAGATACGTTTTTACAAGGGAGAAACCTCATGCAATTTAAAAAACTAGCAAATGCTATTCTTATCACGACGAGCATTATAGCGCTCAGTGCTTGCACCCACACAAAGAAAAATATGGATGATGATGCTTCAATGCGTGGAAATAATATGACAAGTCACTCAGAAACTTCAGGCGCTGGCGGTCGTTCCACCTATGACGATAACGTCAATCGCTCAAAAGGCACGATTTCCAAAAATACTTATTATTTTGACTTTGATAAAAGCGAAATTCATTCGAATGATTTACCTGCGATTTACGCACAAGCGGATTACCTGATGGGACATCCTGCTGCTAAAATCATTTTAGAAGGACACACAGACCCACGCGGCAGTCGCGAATATAATGTTGGATTAGGTGAACGCAGAGCAAACTCCATCGCTGAAGTATTAAAAGATAGAGGCGTTAACCCAACACAGATTCGTGTGTTAAGTTACGGTGCAGAACGCTTAGCCTCTAATGGTCGTACGGAACAGGAATATCAGTTAGATAGACGTTCTGTGGTTGTATATATCCAAGGATAATAAAGGATCCTATATGCGCGTTGCTCATTTAAAACATGTCATTGCAGTGGCTTTGCTTTCAAGCATCGTCACTGTTGCATTTGCAGAAGATGCTCCCGTTTATGAAGTAGACAGCTACCCACCCGCTTTTGATAAAACACAAGATAATTTCGCTTCTGATTCTAATAATGAAGCACCCTCTGTGGGTGATGATGTTACACCCATGACCTCTTTATCATCTGAGCAACGACTTACACGTCTAGAACAACAATTAAGGAATCTACGAAGTTCTGCTTCCGGATCCAAAATTGATGCGCTCCAACGTGAAATTGCA
>JABDEF010000074.1:101-4709 GCA_013287235.1 Gammaproteobacteria bacterium | reverse complement strand
CATCATACATTCAAGTCAATGAATCTGTCCGTGATCCTGCAAAATATTATCAAAATAATATAGTAGGAACACTTTGTTTATTAAATGCGATGGTACGAAATGGAATACATCATTTTGTATTTTCATCGAGTGCAGCGGTTTATGGTGAACCGCAATATACACCGATGGATGAAAATCATCCGTTAAAACCTCTGAATCCGTATGGTCATAGTAAACAAATGATAGAGCAAATGTTAAAAGATTATGCTCGGGCGTATGATTTTCGTTATATGTCTTTACGGTATTTTAATGCGGCGGGGGCCGCACCTTCTGGTTTATTAAGAGAACGTCATACACCAGAAACGCATTTGATTCCATTGATCTTGCGTGCAGCCCAAAATAATACGGCGGTTGCTATTTATGGCCAGGATTATCCGACACCGGATGGTACTTGTATTCGGGATTATGTACACGTCGTAGATTTATGCGCGGCACATTTATTGGCTTTAGAAGCTTTATTAGCTGATAAACCGTCTGCTATTTATAACTTAGGAACAGGGGAGGGATATTCTGTTCAGCAAGTGATTGATATGGCGAAAGAGGTAACGAAGCGTGAGATTTTAGTGAATATTGAACCGCGCCGAGCTGGCGATCCAGCTGTGTTAGTTGCAGATCCCAGAAAAGCAAAAACAGAACTGCATTGGCAGCCGCAGTTTGGGTTGAGAAGTATGATTGAGGATGCTTGGGTGACACTTTCCCATTGATTTCAATTTCCCATTCGCTATTTTGGAGATATTGCGCGTCAATAGACTTACCTGCTTCAATCATCGCGAGTCCCACAGCGCCACCTGAAATTTTAAGCGCTATATCTTTTTAAAGTAGGTATCTTTTTAAAATCATTATCCAACGTATATAAAGAATAGTCTGCCTTCATACATTGAGTGGCAATTAAGCAATCCGAAGCCGGAATGGTTATCCCTTTCTGTCTCAATTGATTGAGTATTGTTCCGGCTGAGATGAAATCTTCTCTGGTGGTTTCAATATAATGCAAAACTTTAAATAAATCCTTTACTATATTTTGTTCTTTACCTCGTAATCCTTGCAAAATTTCAAGTTCAACCATGCCGCATAGCACTACACGATCTTCGTTCAATAAAGTGTTGACTTCTGCTGCAACAAGACTTTTCCCTGGTCTAAAATAATTTATCCACACAGATGAATCGAATCATACATACATAAAATATACAAATATTTGTCATCAAAATAATCCTACGCACTTCAAGGATGACGTCTTAAATCAAAATTACAACAGGGTGTCGATGGCTTTTTCTAAATTTTCATGTTGAAAAAAATAATTCAGGCTACATTTTTAATTTTGCAATTCCCTCTATCTTACTCAACTTTTCAAAACCATTTACCACATTGAGTTCTTGACTTATTATTTTTCCAAGCCTGCGATGGCTATTATTTAGCAAATAATTTGATGCCTTATCAAAGACCATTGATAATAAAGTATTTCTATCATATATTGCATAAATTGTATTATATGACTTGGATTCTGGATTGAGAACCGAAAAAATGGCTTCTAAATCGTTTATTAGTTTACTACTTTCATTACTACACGATGTAGGAAAAATACCCAATAATTTCTTTTGTCCCTTCATATAATGATATTTAATTTTTTCCCATTGTTGATATAGATATTCTGCCTGATAGCTTCCGAGTTCACCTAATAAATAATCTCCAAAACAGACCAATGTAATCGTTAATTCACCTTTGGGCTTTTTTACACTCAATCTTTCATATACTTGAATATAAAGATCACTTACCTTGTAAAGCGAACCGATAGATAATTGCTTTACTATTTGATTTTTTAATAATTGAATTTGAAAATCTATTTCCTTATCCTTCTCTAATTCAAATGTTAACTCAGATATATAATAATAAAATTGATTTAATAATTGGTATTCAACACATTTTTTATTTTCATTGGATGTATCCATAAAAGATGTTGCATTTTGAATATCTTGAAATAGTTTATTAGCGGATAACTTAATGATATTGATAAAGTGATTTAAAGTATTTATTTTTAGGAGTTTAATAGCATCAGGAGATAATAACAATTGATCAAGCGCCTTTTCATCAGTACCCGTTAGTTCAGCGATATGTAAAGTGGCTTGTGTTTCTATTCCATTTTTAGAGATACATAAAGGTGATGTTCTGTGCTTATCTAACGTTACTTGTTCGCCTGGGTTGCTAAAGTGTCTAAACGCATTATCATGATCAATTTTCTGAAAGTAAACATAAACACCGAGTGCTTGAAGATTTTGAATTAAATCGATCAACCTAATCAAATGTTCTGCTGCAGTCATTTTGGATTGCATTTTAATGGCACTTTGAAACTCCTTTAACAATTCATCCACTTGTAATTTATGGTTTGATTTTACATTTGTTGTGTTTATCTTTAACAGGATATTTTCTAAATGCAGGTCTTTATCAGCCGTGAAAATCGCTGGAATCAATGCAAATTCCAGCCCTAATTGGCATTTTTCATTCAATTCACGAAGATGGCTAAACAAGTATTTTTTAAAGGTGCCTGCCATCATCGGACGTTTTTCTAATCCAAATAACTTGCAAATCTCAATGGATACCGCATCTTGTGACCACTCACTTGCAACCCAAATTTGTTTAGTCATTTCTTCTATTGAGGTTGATTTATTTTCTTGAATTTTTAAAACCATATGCGATGGTGCAATAATTATTTTTTTAATTTCGTCTGTGGATATATTTTTCTGATCTATATTATTTACTTGATTTATCATTCCTCTCATGACTTCATAACCAAAAATATCTGCTAATGTATGACCGATATCTCTTCCTTGTTTTATGGTAAATGTTATTTTATTACCTTTCTGATCGAGTGCAGAAACATTGCTACCCATGTTTGCTCCACCTTTCTTAGGATGTATGGAGACAATATTTTTAAAATCCGTAGGACACTCTGTACTAATAGGGATATATTGCGCATCAATTGTGTTGTTTTTTTTAATTTCAGGTTTAGAGATATAGGAATCAATAATTTTAAATTCACTTATGTTTTTTGGTTCTTTTTCTTCACTGTCAGTTGTTTGTAAATGGAGTAATTTATTTAACTCCGCTTTATAATTATCACCTAAAATATTTCCTAAAATCATATCTAAAATATAAACATGATAATTTCTTTCATATTCTTTTTTAAATATTTCATCAGCACTATCCATGGCGATGTCTAATATCATTTTTGCATCTTGATATGCAACAACCTCTTCCTCTCTCATATCACCATGACCTAAAAGTTTTGCATTGAATGAATTAAACATTAATTTTGATTGTGATGGACTTTTATTTTTTGTTAAATCTGTTAACCTAGCCAATGTTAATTTTCTTGCTAATTGTTTTATGATCCAATTCATATGATCTGGTGTTCCAAATATTCTAGCGATATAGGTACTCTCTCTTATCGTTTTATTATCAAGTGCTATTTTTGCAGGCGCGCTCACAGATTCACCAATACCACGCATCGTAGAACCTATAAATGGCAGGGATCCAATGGCAGAATTTGTGATATCAATGCCAGTTTGTGTCTTACTAGGAAGCGATTTAATCTGATTCGAAGATAAAACGTTTGCTGATAATATTAAATGAAATAATTGTGATTCTAATTTTTTTTGATAGTTCCTTAAGGGAAAACTCTTCTCATGTGTGTCAATAAATAATTGTTCTGCATTATCTATTCGCCCAACTTCTTTTTTTAATTCAGCCAATGATTCTTCGAGTAAATTTATTCTTAAATGCAAATCATAACTGTGACCATCATTCAAAAATTGCTCTCGCTGGTTTATCATACTATGCTCCTCGTTAAAAATTGGTTTATTATTGGCTATTGTAAATTAAAGTTGATCATTTTTTTATCCGTAGTACTACGGGTATGATCATGATACGTTTATAACATTTTGATTTTATTGTAAATTCATAAAAAAGTATCATGTGATCAAAAAATATGCTAAAATTTAAATTTAACTTAAATAATGTATAGCCATATGATTTCACTAGAAAAAGCGATTTCTCAATCTAAGGATTTATCCTACTGGCTGAAAGATACCGAATCCGTCTTTATAGGTGTTAAAGGGCAACTATTAAAACATGCATTTGGTGTTAAAAGTCTTTCAAAATTGGTCGGCAAAACTGATTATGATTTTCCGCGGATAACTGAAAAATTAGCGATGGAATTTCGTAATAATGATAAGAAAGTGATGACTTTGGATAAATCATGTAAATTTTTTGAAACACATCTCACAAGGACTAATGAATGGGGTGCCATATTAACTATAAAAGTACCTTATAAAAAACATAATCAGGTATTAGGCACATTAGGTTATAGTGTGAGCATGCCTGAGTCCATCCTAAAGCTGGGACAATTATTAGGAAAAAATCTACCAGATACATTAACGCAGTCGAGTTATATTATCGAATCATCTCATAAGATGCTTACACCAAAAGAAATGGAGATTTTATTTTTTGTATTACGTGGAAAAACATCCAAAGAAATCGCTATTTTTTTAAATATTTCATATAGAACCGTCGAACAAC
>JABDEF010000074.1:0-91 GCA_013287235.1 Gammaproteobacteria bacterium | reverse complement strand
TGGAAAACAATTATTTTAATATAATTCCAGAAAGTTTAATTTCAAAAGATTTGTCTATTCTTCTTTAATTTTATTGTCTATAATTACAAAA
>JABDEF010000073.1:1189-4730 GCA_013287235.1 Gammaproteobacteria bacterium | reverse complement strand
AAAAAAAGAATGATCGGATTATTGGCTTTGGGTTTGATGGTACAGATCAAATGTGTACTTTAAGTGCGGAACAATTAAAAATCATAGCAACGGAAAAAGAAAAAAGATTTGACGAAGTAAAAGAACAAATGATTGGCAGGAGAATTTGGTTAGCCGCAGTGAGTGAAACTCGCGAGTTCAATCGAAAGCAGCTTGCTTCTGATCCTAACATTAAAAAAAGCGTCATCGAACGATTAATACGTTTAGGTTATAATAAACAAGGCCAAGCTGAATTTATTTTTAACGCGGCTATAAAATATTTAAAAGAAAATGGGGTAGTGACTTGGACATTTAATGCCGAAAATTTCAATACAAGCCCACTTAAAAAAGTTAAAATTTTGAATTACCATGAAACAAAGCACCGTTCCCGTAGTTATACGGCTGCGCGTGAGGATACAGAACGAGATTTATTTAAACATTTATCAACTAACTTACGTAATCTTTTTAAAGAAAATAAATCAGCTAGACCGTGTTATGGAAGATTTACTTTACGTGATTTTAAGAACCATGCCAGCGCTACTACCGGTTATGGCAATTCTTTCATTACTTTTTTTCCTAATGACCAAATGTTATATGTTCCTAGTGATAGCCTGAATTATTATCTTAGAACTAGGCGCTCCCATATCCCATGTTCATTAGATACGCCGGAAGTATTATTATTTCAAAGTAGTGATTTCTTGCTCAAGTGTATTGCTCACCGGATAATGGAAGGCAGGTTTCCAGATGATTATAACCAAAACAGGAATTACATCGAGGTACTCTTTTCTGAATCATGCTTGCTAAAATCAGAGTTACTATATATTGATGATCAAGAATATAAGTGTAATCCAGAGGAACTTAAAGGATTGCAACAAGTCGTAAAATCAACCGTTATAAATGCAAGAGATAATCCGTATATACAATTGACTCGGCAGTTTATCAGTGCAATTGAGAAGGATAACGTACAAGAGGTCGATGCACTTCTCAAAAAATATCCCTCGCTAGCCGGTATTGCAAGCAACCAGTATGGCCACACTCCAATTCACATCGCTGCCAAATATGGCTGTATCAACGTCTTAAAATCGTTAATCCAAAAATATGGCCTTGATCCTAATTGCATGCATGGACGGATTCCGCCATTACACCTTGCAGTGATGAGAAATAAACTAGATGCAGTAAAAATACTGATTGAGGCAAAAGCAGATGTTAATCTACCCACCCAAAGTGTTTACCGTGAGAAATATTTGGGGATGACCCCCTTATATGCCGCTATTCGTTTTAATTCAGATGAAAAAATAATCGATTGTTTAATGGCTCGCGGAGCGAATCTTGATATGACAACTGTTGTGAATACAGCACCCGTAACACCTGTGCAAGAAGCATTTTTTCAGCAAAAACCAAGAATAATTGGCTTATTACTTAAGGGATGGCCAGAATTGAAGGAAATAAGCCAGAATGAAAAAATAAGCCTATTGTGTGCTGCAGCTAAAACAAACAATGTTGTGATGGTTAAGCACTTATGTGATTCCTTTAACTTTAAGCTTTCTGATGCCAAGTCAGCATTGACTTTAACTCAAAATGAGAATATCCATGCGTTAATTAATCAAAATTTAATAAAAAGATTTAAGAAATTGTATACCACAAAATACGATAACGAATGGTTTTTTCGGAAAAATCCACTGAGTGCCATGAAATCAAAATTAGCTAATGATGAAATTAAAAATTTTGCCGAAATAAAGCAACATACTGGTCAGCGTACAGCAGATTTACTCTCACAGATGGAAAGCCCTGAAACTTTGATTCAATCTCATCGATTTTAACTTTAGACTAAATTCAAGTCTAATTTTATCTTTCATGCCACTGCGGATTATCCCATTTGCCTTTAATCGTATAACGGTGTGTGGCGGCACTCGAGACTGCTTGGCTTGCAATTTTTTCAACAGCCCAGGCAGCAACTCCAATCAACGGATTCACTGCAATCGCAGCGACCACTGGAATACTTCCTGTGACATAAGGCGTCACACTCATTAAAATATCATAATCTTTTGCAGCTAAACCAATGCGTCCTTTAATTTCAATACGCGCAATAGAACCATCCAGACGGGTATTATCAGTAAATGCATTGCCATTTCTTAAGTTAAATGATCCATTCATCGAATCAAAACTATATCCTGTCACGCTTAAATCATTAAAATTAAACGTCAATCGTCGCGCGAGTGATTCTACACTTAAAATATTTAAAATACGCCCAAAACCCATTTTCGCATTGGTGGAACGATCTAAATTAATAATGCGGCCCGCGCTTAATTTAATGTTTGCATTCCCTGACATGGTACTTAACGATGGACTGTAAGGTGCATCATTCCAATTTAAATCAAATTTTAAATCGCCCGAGCTTCCCACTAAATTGGAGGAAGAAGAAGTAAAATAACTGAAAAATTTACCAATATCTCTCGTCGTCAAATTGCCTTGTAAATAGGTACGATCTTCCCGCCACTGACCTTCTGCTCTTAATTGATAATATTGTGATTCCGCACGGAATGTTTTGATCATGATATCATTTTGATTTTTCACCAAATCAAATGACACACGCCCATAACTTTTTTTATCGAGGCGTACTTCATTACTGATAAAATTCAAGTTGGGCACATCTTTTATATCCAATGATGTTTTATGATTTTGATTACCCAGTGTGGTTAAATAAAGATATTGCAACCGCACATTCACAGGTAGTGTTTTTAAATCTGGAATAGTAATATCCCCTACCACTTCAGTGCTCGCGATTGCCACATCCCATTGATTTTTTAATTTTTCAATTTGTAAATGCACATTTGTTAAAACCTCATTAAATCCCATGATCCTATTTGCTTTAATATTTATTCCTCGCAAGTATTTCATGATCGTGTTGGATTCTTCTTCTGTGCTTTTTTTCGGGAGATAAGATTGAATCTTTTCCCAACTCAAAGTATCAAATTGTCCTGTGATTAAAAATCCAGGCTGCGATTGAAATTGTGCGAGACCATTGCTACCCAAACGTATCTCACCCCCGATAGGTTCTAAACCTTTTTCGCTTTTTTTTATCGTTGCTGCAACAGAAAATTGTTTTCCGAAAATCAATTGCGCTTTTAGCGGTTGATTTAATTTCATCTCAGAGATCAATGTAAAATTCGTACTTTCATCCAGTTTTTTACCAAATCCATCGGGTAAATTAACGATAAGTCCTTTAAGATCCGATCGAATCGTTAATTTATTGGGAAGTGATTCTTTTCTTGCAGGTAAAATCAATTCTGCTTCAAATGCGGTGCCACCTGAAATGACATCTTGTAATGCGCTGTTCTTCAAAAATTGCTGTGTCGTTCCGGGAAATATGGCACTTTTCGCCAGGATTTTAATGAAGGAAGCGGTTTTTGATTTTTGTATTGTTGCTATATCAATGGCAATTGGTTCATTAAAAAGTTTTCCTTGTAAACGATTCGCATCCAATGTTTTTTCTGTAAAACGGAATGCGCCTTTCAATTCTTTG
>JABDEF010000073.1:0-1179 GCA_013287235.1 Gammaproteobacteria bacterium | reverse complement strand
CTGCATTATTCGTAACAATCTCGCCTAACACTGTCGTTTCGTCTGGTTTTTTCAAAGGAATTTTCAACGATAGCTTTAAATTCATCGGACCTTTTGCTTTAAGATCTTGCAGTTCGATACCGAGTGTTTTTTGCAATGGACTTTTTTGAATGACTTCAAATCCTTTTTCTAAATCCATTGGAATAGGGGGTGCATCTACAGATAAAATTTCTGGTTTTAAAGAACCGATATAAGGTATTTCCCCTTTAATATTTTTTATGGGTACATAGAGTATCTGTCCTGAATCAATGCGAATCATCATACGAGCGCCGCTAAATGTGACATTTCCATTGGTATGCAACATCGGAGGCCAAAAAGGTGCGTAATTAAAATGTAAATCAGAAAAATCGGCACTCATTAAAAATTTTCCACCTTCCAAAGTCACCTTACCTTGCGTGATTTTTCCATGCTGAAAAGCATTTTTGAGCCAGTTTTTTAATTCAGAATCAAGCGTTTTTAATGCAATATAATTTGCAATATTCACCGTATCTGCCATGGTGAAATTTGCATTGAACGAAACTGCGGGCGTTCCTTCAAAAGGTATCGTCATCTTTAAATTCGTATTCGCATTTAAATCCGAATTCGTTATTTGAAAAGCATTTCCTTGGATATCCCATGAGGTATCTTTATTTTTTTTAAAAGAAATATCCCCTTTCATTTCATCAAAGAAGAGCGGCTTCACAAATAAAAGCGGGTAGTTCAATACTGTTAGAATGGAATGTACATTCATACCGCCTTTTTCGCCATCCCAATTAAACTCCCCCGTGAAATTTTTAAATCCGGGTAATTTATCTTTTGCATTAAAAGATAATTTATTAAATACGGCTGAAAATGCATTATTATCCCATTGATTTAAATCTCGAATCGTTGCATTGAGATTAAATACTTCACCGCGCGGATCAAATGCCAATAATTGATTTTCAAAATCACTGGGAAGTAAATGTGTCGCAAGCAATACTTCTTTGGTATCTGATAGATCTAAATATCCGATTTGAATGGATATATCTGGAAAGTTATCAAAATTTAAATTTTCTGGAATTTTTAAGCCCCATTGGGTTTTGTCGGGAATAGCAAGAATTAAAGCTTCTTCTCCGTCATCCCGTAACTTTGCCCACTCGTCGTCCCGTAATGCTTTTATAC
>JABDEF010000072.1 GCA_013287235.1 Gammaproteobacteria bacterium | reverse complement strand
GGTTTTTTCATCAAAATAATTTTTAGCATCTGCATCGTCTGACTTATGCGCGAAGTCTGAATACTTTTCATTCAAATGGATAACATTTTTTAATTCACTTTCCGCATGAATACTATTCCCTTCGGTTAAAATTTTAGTATTGGATCCGGCGTGATAATCTCCTCTTTCTGCAAAAATTTTGTTTCTAAAATTGGACGCAGCTTGAGAAACATATTTGTGTTTAACCAATTTTTCTACATCAGAATCGAATGATTCAATAATCGTTGCCATGTGTTCTAAAAAACCATTAGGACACATATAAATTGCATATTCTGCATCTGTTAAGGCTATTTCTCGTAATAAAGGATTAATATTTGGCTGAGAAATAAAGTAACAAAAAGTTTCAAGAAAAGATTTTCCATATTTAAAAAGTTTTTCCCGTTCTTTGAGTTTTATTGGTGAATTATCATAAGCTACAAGAGAGGCGCTATGATAAGGATCAAATAGACGATTAATCGCATCGTCCCATTTTCTAGGCATATGTTTAGCGAATAAAGACTGAATAGGGTCTGATGAATCAAAGTCTTTAGCATAAATTAATTTTTTTTGTTCATTGGTTAAGTCTGGTAATTTTTTTTCTTTTAATTCCGCATTTATTTTTTTAAAAACAAATTCCTTGTTTTGTTCAATGTTAATTCTTGTCACTAATAGCCGTGTTTGAGCTGTAAATTGTCTCGTGCTTTTTTCATCATTTTCTTGTACGTCGTTTTTATACAATCGCTTTTGACCTTGATAGAGTTCATTTAAAAACCTCTCTTTTGGGTCTTCTGACAATTTTGTTTTTGTTTCTAATTCTTTTTTTTCGGGAAGCTTCCCTGGGTTGCCAAACATACATCACCTCGTTTTGTTCAAATTTTATACCTACTGTATCAAAAATAAACAGATACGTCAAATTTGATTTTAAAAAATGATGTTTGTTCGTAATTAAGAAAAATATTTAAATTCATATACTTGCATGTGTTACGGCTTTGAAAGCTTTATGATGACAATTTATAAGACAATTTATAAAAATTGACAAAAATCACTGGGGGTTAGTATGGGGTAATCAT
The DNA here is from genome assembly GCA_013287235.1 of Gammaproteobacteria bacterium. The sequence continues at coordinate 3,689 of JABDEF010000072.1, read as the reverse complement.
GATTAAATGCTAATAAATCCTTGTCGCCAGTTACTAAATAATTTGATTCACTTTCAAGAAATGTGAATAAGACATGTGAATCCTCTGGATCACGTAATTTTGCTATATCATGTAATGCATTATTTTGTTTTAGTTGAATGACTTCAGTGAAAAACCGAAGAAATAGAATATATTCATCTATTAAAACAGGCGACATTTTTAAGCGCTTGAAAATTTTTGGGTAGGTTAATACTTCTTTGATTTCTTCCAAAATGGGATCTGAGGTCACAATCTTAAATTGAGCATTCCGCCATGCTTTGATAATTTTTCCTGAGTTACTTTGAGGCAATAATAAACTCGATATCCAGATATTGGTATCAAGAACAATTTTCACTTCATTTATTCCTTGTGCTGTTTTTTCTTTTTTCGATGAGCGCGAATAGCAGTATTGATTTCATTTTCTATCACATCAGATGGAATGTCCTTATAAGCATCGCTAAATTTAGCGGATAATCGTTCAAATTCTTTTTTCATTTTTTTGATTTTTTCAAATAAATCAATATCAATAAGTGCAGCTACGGCTTTTTCAGCTTTGGTAATAACAATTGCATCATGACGATATTGAACTTTATTCAATAGTTCGCCTAGATTTTGTCTGACTTTCATAGCATTTTCTTTATAAATCATAATAATACCTCTATATAATAACCATTATAGTTAATATAATTGATATAGTCAAACCCATCAGTGGGGCCTCGCAGGCACTTCGTCCAAGGAGGATACCATCAGGTCACGAAGTGTTCTTGCGGGGTCTGGAAAAGCGGCTTATTTTCTTCTTCAAAGCCACTATCCAGACCCCGCAAAAGCCCGTCGTAAAATATTTATTCTTCTCAAAATGAGAAGACGACGTGCCGCGGGGTGACAAATTGATAACAGGACTTTTTTCTCACGTACAAAGATAATTTAAGTATATAGGAATTTCCATTTTAATCTGTCATTGCGATGCCTCGCAATGACAGCGTAGTCCGTGCGAAGCGCGCTCTGTTCAAATATTACCGATAATTAAGTTTATATTCCGGGTTTTCGTTTGTATTTGTCGGTATTCCATCTAGTTCAAGCTGAATGTCCCTTAATTGTTGCTGTTGCTGAATATTGCGAGATTTGAAAAAACGATCATGCTGATTAAGCTCATTTACTCTTTCGTACCTACCTGATCTTTCATTATTTTTTTGTTTACATGCTTTTTCTTTCAGATACATCCAGGCAAGAGTCGCAGATAGTAAACCCGTAGTAACAGAAAGAAAAATAGATTGCGTTTCATAGTAAATTGCTAAGGTTGTTGCTATTCCTGTTATTGCAGTTTTTTTACCAATGCTAGGTAATTGATTCCATATAGGGGCCAACTCGAAACTATATGGAGAAGGTTCTTGCGAAGATATAATGAGTCTCATATGTTCCCATTCATCTTCAGAAAGAGTATCTAATGCTTTATATAATTCTTCAATACTTGAATATCCAAATGCTGCCTTTTTATTTTTGACATATTCTTCAACTGCGTGATTGAGACAGAATTGCTTAAAATTGATTGGCTGGCGTTCTCCACCAAACCTAATGACCGGAAGATGTTGATCACGTTTTAATTGAGCTAATTTTTTCTCAAAAATGGGTCTAACTTTATCTGCATAATATCCAAGAGAACCCGTATTTGTAATAAAACGTCTACCCACCATGTTTTCGACTTTTAAAGGAGTGCACCACTTAGCATCATCGTACGGTGTATGATTTTTATCATTTTTTACAGATAAATCTCCACCATGCGTTAAAAGATATTTTGCGACTTTATCATGTGCCGTGCCATAACTGGAATCACCATCACCATAAACAACCTGATGTAATGGAGTATCTCCTCTCATATCTTTCGCATTTATATTCGCCATTCTCACTTCAACTAAATAACTCACTATTTCGTGATGCCCATGAAAGGCTGCTAATCCTAATAAGGTTTTGCCGTTGTCTCCATCTGTTATAAATTTTCTTTTTTCAAATTTAAGCGGATGATTGATATCTTTAAATAGTGCTAACTCTAATAAATCGTGCATTTCTTTTAACAGATTAAATTCACATGCAGTTTTAAGTAAAAAATGCACGAAAAAATCTATATTTTTACCTTTTTGTTCCTGCAGTAGGTTAAGACGTTGCTCAATTTCTTTTATAGCGGAAGAATGATCTGATAATTTATTTTTAATGTTATTTGCAACTGATGGAAGACGATCTATCATAAAAAAAATCTCCTTATTTAAAATTTGAATTGTTATTTTTTAGTTCATCCACATAGTACCACAACCAAAGAGCATCGGAGTAGCTTTTGTTTTTTATCCCCCCATGGGCGGCAAGGTGCCCGGGGGTAATTTGCCTTGCAATCCACGCATTAATTTCAATAAACCGCCTTGCTTAGAAATCTTTTTCATCATTTTTTGCATTTGGGTAAATTGCTTTAATAAACGATTGATTGCTTGAATATCTGTACCAGAACCCATGGCAATACGACGTTTCCGCGAGCCATTAATCAATCCGGGGAACCGTCTTTCTTTCTGCGTCATGGAATTAATGATGGCTTCAATTTCAATAAGCATTTTATCGTTGATGTTGTCCTTTGCGGCTTTGGGTAATTGATTCATGCCGGGTAATTTATTCATGATGCCCATGATGCCACCCATATTGGATACTTGGCGAAGCTGATCCCGAAAATCTTCTAAGTCAAACATTTTGCCTTTTTTGATTTTTTTCGCGAGCTTTTCTGCTTTGCTACGATCCAGATTGCGCTCTGCTTCTTCAACCAGTGTCAAAATATCACCCATCCCCAAAATACGGGAGGCAATACGGTCAGGGTGAAATGGTTCTAAAGCATCAATTTTTTCCCCGGTACCTATGAATTTAATGGGTTTCCCCGTGATATGGCGTATGGAAAGTGCAGCACCTCCGCGTGCATCGCCATCAGTTTTGGTTAATATGACACCGGTCAAAGGGAGTGCTGTGTTAAAGGCTGATGCGGTATTTGCGGCATCTTGACCCGTCATGCTGTCAACCACAAACAACGTCTCGATAGGGGAAATAGCTGCGTGCAGGCGTTTGATTTCTGCCATCATTTCATCATCAATATGTAAACGGCCTGCGGTATCAATCAATACGACATCAATTAAATGACTTTTTGCGGAAGCAATAGCGCCTTTTGCAATTTCAACCGGATCTTCGCCTGCGTGAGAAGGGTGGAATAAGACATTGATTTGTTTAGCTAATGTTTCTAATTGTTGGATGGCGGCAGGACGATAAATATCACAGCTTGTGACCATGACAGATTTTTTTACATTTTGTTGGAGTAATCGGCCCAATTTTGCAACGGTCGTCGTCTTACCTGATCCTTGCAAACCCGCCACTAAAATAATAGCAGGGGGTTGGGTGTTCAAATTTAAACTGTCGCAAGTTTCACCCATCATTTGAATCAATTCATCACGGACGAGTTTGATCAACGCCTGACCGGGCGTTAAACTTTCCATGACTTCTACGCCAATGGCTTTGCTTTGAATATGATCGACAATATCTTTGACAACAGGCAATGCCACATCTGCTTCAAGCAGGGCCATCCGAATATCACGCAACGTGTCTTTGATGTTTTCTTCCGTTAAACGTCCGCGGCCACTTAAATTTTTGAG
>JABDEF010000071.1 GCA_013287235.1 Gammaproteobacteria bacterium | reverse complement strand
AATCACGCCAACCGCTTAATTATGGAATACACATATGAAAACATGCAGTCAAATTATTCATGCCAAGTGGATTATCCCTTGTGATGAAAAAGATAGCGTTTTAGAAAATCATGCACTTGTACTTGAAAACGGAAGGATTCTTGATATCTTGCCCAGCAAAGAGGTGGAAGAAAAATATCATGCGGCAACGATTTCCCATTATTCAACACACGCGATCACCCCGGGATTTGTGAATGCACATACGCATGTGCCCATGAATTATTTTCGCGGATTGGCGGATGATTTATTATTAATGGATTGGTTGCAAAATCACATTTGGCCTGCTGAAAAAAAATGGCTTGCCTCTGATTTTGTATATGATGCGTCTCTTTTTGCGCTCGCTGAAATGATTCGTAGTGGGACCACTTGTTTTAATGATATGTTTTTTTTCATGCCGAGCACTGCGAAAGCCACAGAAGTCGCATGTATGCGCGGATTTATCAGCATGCATATTATTAGCTTTGAAACAAAATGGGCGAAAAATGCAGAAGAAGAATTTGAAAAAGCAGAATTGTTTTATGAAGAATATCAGAATAGCCCATATGCTCGCCCCACCATTGCGGCACATTCGATGTATACCGTCACCGATGAAAAATACTTACGGCGAATAAAAGACATTGCAGACAGTCGAAACTTACAAATCAACATGCATGTACAAGAACCGATAACAGAGATTGATACTTTAAATAAATATGCCGGATGTCGTTCGCTTGAACGATTAGCTAAACTGGATATGCTGAATCCTCGGTTGATCGCAATTCACATGTTACATGTGAATGAGGAGGATTTTGCATTACTGGAAAAACATAAACCGAATGTGGTGCATTGCCCACAATCCAATATGAAACTCGCAAGCGGTATTTGCCCTGTGAGTGCGCTTTTAGAAAAAGGCGTCAATGTAGCACTCGGGACAAATAGGGCTGCCAGTAATAATGATCTCAAAATGCTGGGAGAAATGCGAACGGCTGCTTTCTTATCAAAGCATTTCACGGGAAATCCCACAACGGTTTCAGCCAGCACCGCTCTCAAAATGGCGACCATCAATGGGGCAAAAGCGTTAAACAGCCAACACGAATTTGGTTCTCTCGAAAAAGGAAAATCTGGCGATTTCATTGCGATTAATTTAGAAGAAATTGAAACGTTACCGGTTTATCATCCTATTTCTCAAATTGTATATGCAACTTCTCGTCATCAAGTGACGGATGTGTGGGTGAAAGGAAAACAACTTTTAAAAAACCGTGCGCTCACAACGTTAGATGAAAAAGAGATTATCGCAAAGGCGAAGATGTGGGGTGAGAAAATAAAAAATGGGTGATGCCCCCACCCCCATCCCAACCTTCCCCACGCTTCGCGGGGGGAAGGTTGGGATAGGGGGGCCGGGTGAATCCCGCTAATCAAGGGAATGATGATAATGTTGGTTTAAACCAAAAATACGTTATAATACCCGCCCCAAATGACCGGAGTAAAAAGAACATGCCTATTGAACGAACCTTGTCCATTATCAAACCCGATGCAGTTGCTAAATGCTTGACTGGACAAATAAATGCACGGTTTGAAAAAGCTGGCTTAAAGATAGTTGCCTCCAAAATGATGCGATTAAGCATTGCTGATGCCAAACAATTCTATGCGGTTCACAGCGCCCGCCCATTTTATGGAGACTTGGTGCGATTCATGAGCTCGGGGCCTGTGCTGGTACAAGTACTCGAAGGCGAAAATGCCATTGCGTTAAACCGTCAAATCATGGGTGCGACCAATCCAAAAGAAGCGGCACCGCATACTATCCGTAAAGATTTTGCAGAATCTATTGACCATAACGCCGTGCATGGTTCCGACAGTGCAGAGACTGCAAAAGAAGAAATTGCCTTCTTTTTTAAACCAAGTGAAATTGTTGAATATGTCAATATTACCACTGCCTAATAAAATAAATCTTCTCGGCCTTCATCGCAAAGCCATGGAGGATTTTTTTATTTCTTTAGGTGAAAAATCCTATCGCGGAGAGCAAGCACTAAAGTGGATCCATTTTAATGGCGTAGAAGACATCTCTGCGATGACGAATTTTAGTAAAGCCTTGCGCGAAAAAATTTTGCAGGTTGCTGAAATAAAACCGCCTCACATCGCTTATGAAAATATTTCACCCGATGGCACCCAAAAATGGGTGATTCGTTTGATGGATGGCAATTGTATTGAAGCGGTATTTATTCCTGAAGAAACGCGCGGGACATTATGTGTTTCATCACAGGTCGGTTGCACATTAAATTGTGATTTTTGTTCAACAGGCAAACAAGGTTTTAACCGTAACCTGGAAACGGCTGAAATTATTGGTCAAGTGTGGCTTGCCGTACGCCGTCTTTCAAAGCAACAAGGTTTACATGATCATCACATCACAAATGTGGTCATGATGGGTATGGGTGAACCCTTACTAAATTTTGATAATGTGGTCAACGCCATGGATATGATGTTGGATGATTTTTGTTATGGGTTATCGAAACGCCGTGTCACATTAAGTACGGCGGGTGTCATCCCTGCCATGTATCAATTACGCGAGCAAAGTAATGTTGCCCTAGCTGTTTCTTTACATGCACCCAATGACGAATTACGAAATCAACTGGTACCGCTTAACAAAAAATATCCTTTGAAAGATTTAATGGCCGCTTGCAAAGATTATTTTCAACATGAAAAACGACGCTATGTGACCATGGAATATGTCATGCTCGACGGCATCAATGATACCAGCGCACATGCAAAACAATTAATTCAGTTATTAAAAAATATGCGGGTCAAAGTCAATTTAATTCCTTTTAATCCTTTTCCTCATACGATTTATCGTCGTTCCACACAAGCGGCTATCGATGCCTTTCAAGAAACGCTAATGCGAGCCGGCATTCACTGTATCACCCGAAAAACGCGCGGTGATAAAATCGATGCCGCATGTGGGCAACTGGTGGGCTTTGTTAAAGATCGAACCCGGCGAAGTGCACGTAAGCTAGGGGGTCAGGCCTGACCCCCTAGCTTATTAAGTTTTCCTCTCGCACATATTGCATAATGGTGTTAAAATTTTTGATTGTGAAATGGATATCTAATGAGTTGAAAATATGGACAATGAAATCGCATCGGCTGAAAATGTAGACAACATGACTCACGCAAATGAACCTATAAAAATATCTGGCTTAGGAGCGCGTTTAAAATCTGCTCGCGAGGCAATGAATTTATCTGAAAAAGAAGCGGCCAGCAGGTTGTATCTGAATGTCAGAATTATTTCATTCATTGAAAATGAAAACTTTGTAGATGGTCCACCGATGACATTTATGCGTGGTTATTTACGTTCTTACGCAAAGCTTCTGAATATTCCAGACACTGAAATTAAAGCCGCATTGGAGGAAGTAGAATTATCTATTCCAGACTTGAAGCCAGAAATCCCTATTTTGCACGGAACCCCTATTCGACAGAATGAGCGTTATCTCAAATGGATTACCTTACTTGTTATATTGACGCTGATCACATTAGTTTGCATCTGGTGGAATTCACAATCACATTATCTCAATGATATTTCAGCAAAAACGCCGTTTCAACCTCAAGCCACACCGATCCATAAACCTGAAAATAACACCCCTTCAAAAGTATGGGTGAAACCAGATGAAACACCACGTCCCGCTTATGGTGTTATGATACCGCTTCAAGATCCCGCGATGACAACACCACCCGCACCCCCGGGCGTGATGAATCAAAATACTATTAATAATCCAACAATCCCTGCTGTGCCACAAGAAAAGAAGCGACAATGACACGGTAGAATAATTAAAGCGAGGTTAATCCCTTGGAACATTCCATAAAAGCCATTCGTGGCATGAATGATATTTTACCTTCAGAAACCGCACTTTGGCAGTTTGCTGAAACCACCATGCGTGAGGTTTTACAAAGTTTTGGTTACCAGGAAGTTCGATTTCCCATTGTCGAAAAAACAGAATTATTTCAACGCACCATTGGAGAAGCAACCGATATCGTTGAAAAAGAAATGTATACGTTTCTAGATCGTAATAATGAAAGTTTAACCCTGCGTCCCGAAGGCACTGCGGGATGTGTTCGAGCGGGGATTGAACATGGCTTATTTTATAATCAAATACAGCGGTTATGGTACACCGGTCCCTGCTTTCGCTACGAACGACCGCAAAAGGGACGCTATCGTCAATTTTATCATTTTGGTGCAGAAGTATTTGGTTTGGAAGGACCAGATATTGATGCAGAATTGATTTTCAGTGCCGCTAAAATTTATGAAAAATTAGGATTGCGATCGCACATTACACTTAATATTAATACCATTGGATCGGTGGAATCGCGCGCTAACTATCGCAAGCATTTAGTGGATTATTTCACGAAACATTTTGAGAAGCTCGATGAAGATAGTCAGCGTCGTTTAAACACAAACCCCATGCGCATTTTAGACAGTAAAAATCCGAGTATGCAAGAACTCATCGAAAATGCACCTAAAATGCTCGAATATCTAGATGAAGCATCAAAAAAACATTTTTTGAAATTACAAGAATATCTCACGCATTTAGGATTGCCTTTCATGGTGAATCCACGTTTAGTGCGAGGTTTAGATTACTATACCAAAACCGTATTTGAATGGGTCACAAATGAACTCGGTGCACAAGGGACGGTCTGCGGCGGCGGTCGTTATGATGGTTTGATTGAACAACTCGGGGGAAGTCCAACGCCAGCTTTAGGATACGCGATTGGATTGGAGCGCACCGTTTTATTGTTGCAACAAAAAAATCAACTTACGCTGCAGCCCCACATTTATTTTATGACAGACAATGACACTGCTTTAAAAACTGCATTTACACTTGCCGATCAATTGCGAGATCAAATTAAGCAGCTCCGTGTCATTGTCCATGCAGGATCCGGCAGTTTTAAAAGTCAGTTTAAAAAAGCCGATAAATCCGGGGCAGAAATTGCTCTTATTTTAGGC
>JABDEF010000070.1:3159-5072 GCA_013287235.1 Gammaproteobacteria bacterium | reverse complement strand
ACAATGGATCTCAAAAAACGATACCCCTTATCAAAAACAAAAAGAAAATATTTTATATGAAATCGAGCAGGCGCTTTTGACAAAATCAAAAGAATTTAAAAAGGAACATCTGAATCCCTATGAATTATTTGTGGTTTCAGCCGCACGCATTGGTTCTACCTCCGCATTTGGACGTGAATTCTCAGAGTTTGTAAATAAAATTACTTTGGAAAATATCTTTTCGTTGATACATCAAAATATTGAAGCAAGTCTAAATATATTATTATCAAAATCACAAATTCCAACTTTCATTTTACCCGAAACATTACAAAATATTATTCAACAAATAACACCGGACAGTTTAGATTTATCTTTTATCAAACACGATTATCCTAAAATTACACTTGAATTTAATATTCCTTTACAAAATCATGGCGGAAGATACATCGTTGAATATGATACCGAAAACCATACTTACGATTTTAACGTGCAATTTTTTGCACCGAATCATAACAACCGCATGCTAGTGATAGAACAACTAGCGAAATGGAACGCTAGATTTTTGAATGCTAATATCTCAAGTGAAGCATGTTATAATATAAAATTAATGGTATTAGAACACACGTGGCAATTTAACGAAAAAAATATTGACACATTTGTATTACATCTCAAGAGAATTATAAATCAATACAAAGAAGTGATTAATGAAGATAATCCCAATGAATTTTTAAGTTATTACAGGCTTTTTTTAACACATAAACCTGAGCAAGACTCCCTGCAAAAATTTATCCATGATGATTCGGCAAATCAAAACATCATAAAAAGTCTCCTCAAAGGATTACCTGACTATAAAGTTGCGATCTTTATCAGTAAATTTAATGAATTTAATGCTTTATTTAGCGATGAAGAGAGAGCTTATTTCTTTCAGCATATGGAGCTTAAAAATATCGGTACTCTCAACTATGTGTCAGTCCATTTGTCACTTTCGGCGATTATTACCTTGATCAAAACATATTATAAAAAAGAATATCATAATCTACTCATGATTGAAGTCATCGAAAAAATACCCTATAAGGCATTACGAGATTTTTTACTTTCCCCTGAGGCGGAAACATTTATCGGAACGGAAGATTCTATTGTCATTGACGCCCTTCGAGAAGAATTATCTCAACTTGGAGTACTGCCCATCATTTTTAAAGAAAAACCCGCTATTTTGAAAACATTATATAAAGATAAACCCATTGATATATCGATTATTCTAGATGTAGCGCATTATTTTAATAGTTATAAAATTTTTGAAATTTTAATCAATCCTGAAGATCCTATTACCCTACAAATTGGTAAATGGAGTTTATTTGATATTGCGCTCCGAAAATTTAATATTGAAGACATGATCAAATTAATGGATAAATATGTACCCGATCTTAACTTACGCTTAGAAGCCATTTGTCGTTATATCAAAGAAGAAAAGCCGGCAAATTTAACGGATTATATTAACTATATGGAAACGCATTTAAGTGCCATTATTCCTTTCAACAAAAAATTGCTAAAAGACACAATCGAATCATTATCATTAACACACATTGCAAATATCACATTGAAACATCCGACACTCATGCAGAAAAATGTATTTCCATTTTTTGCTAAAAAATCTTTAGCAATAGAAAAAATGGATAATCCATCGTTGATACTTACAAGATAAGAATAATAATAAAATAAGGATCTTAAGTATGTTAACCCAAAAAGAAGATATCGCAGCACGCGTACAAAAAAAATGCATTATTGTATGGCAACAAATCCGCTAATTTAATTGAATTAAAAACAGTATGTGAAGGGATAAAAAACGAAAAAATCCGCGTTCATATTCCAGAAATTTTTCCTTTGAGCGATACATTTATCCAAGATCACTTAGATAAATATGCCAATAAATGGCG
>JABDEF010000070.1:0-3149 GCA_013287235.1 Gammaproteobacteria bacterium | reverse complement strand
GTATTGGGAAATTTTTGTAAAAAAACAAAAGGAAAATGATACGGGAGCTGCCAAGGTAACACTTACCACATTACGGCTGTTGATTGTTGAAACTTTTAAAAATCATCCTCTCGATCTTTCCAATCTCACATTGCCGAAAGATCATCAATACATGGTACGAAGCACTGGTTTTGAAGATACCGATAATATCAGCAATCCCGGCGGCAATGAAAGTGTGGCGTCCGTTACATCAGACAATCAAGCATTAAGTGAAGCCATTGGTACGGTTGTTGCATCATATTTTAGTGAAAAATCACTTAAACAGCGTCTAGCATCTCACGATGATATTACAAAAAACGCTTTCATGCCCGTACTCATCCAAACCATGATTAGTGAAACGCTCAATGGAGAAAAAAACCCAGAAAATATTGTTGTTTCGGGTGTCATGTATGCAAAAGATGTAATCATTCGTATTGAAGCGGCACCCGGACATGGAGAACTGGTCGTCAATAGCAAAGGCTTTGTGGATATCTATGATGTCACCCGTTTAGGGAATGTGCATGCGGAAGTCTACCAAAAAAAATCCCGATTAGTACCTGTGGAAACTATAGAAGGACGAAAATTGGATTTTGTTGGAAATCCGCTGGCACTACAAAAAAAATCTTCCCTTTCGGCTAGCATCGCTCGAGAAATTGCGAAAGTGGGGCGTGTGATTCGAGATCACTACGGGAAACCCATGGATGTTGAATTCGTCTATCATCCAAAAGATAAAACACTTCATATCGTTCAAGCGCGTCCTATTCCCTCCTACAAAAAAAACATTACACCTTCTGCTATTCATCCGGAAGCCTGGGCAAAAATATTGAAAGATCCTGAGTTTATTAAAATACCTGTAAATGTTATTACCTCTGCAGGTCATCGATTAAGACTCATAATAGATAAAGATGATGACAATGAACTCTTTATTAACGGAAATCATATCGATCAAGCGCTTAATACATTTTTAAAATTAACTTCTGAACAACAAAAATTGATACAAGTGGTTTTTTTACAAAATCCAGCACCCAGTACTTCTCATGAAGCAGCACAATTCAATGCTGTTGATATACCTGTGGTGCACATCAAGGATCTTAATTCGATTAATCAGTTGTCTGATCATGGAGTTTATCTAGAAATGGTTCTAGATGTGCAACATCAACATGTTGTGATAGCGAAAAATGCTGATTTTAAATGGGAAAAAAGTGACTATATTCGAGAAGGATTGTTTACTTACCCCAACACACCAAGAAAAACATTACTCGAGGAGGATAACTATCCAATAATCCCAAATATCAAAAAATATCTTCCAAAAAGTTCCCTAAAAGATACAAAGATACATTACAAAAACTTACAAGAAGCTATTTTAGAAATTGAAGCAGCAAAACCCCATGATGAAAATGTGTCAGCACATACCGCATTGCAAAGCATCGTTAATTTTTTCGCAAAATTGGGTACATCAAAACCTGCTTCTAAAATTAAAAAACAATTATTCATTGAAGCCATGCGATCCATTGCCGAAATTGACGATTGCCTGAATAGTTACACAAAAGAAAAACAAGAAGAATTATTGATTTTAGTCAGCAAACTCAAAGCTTTGATTGAAAATCCGGGAGAAGAAAATCTCTATTCAGATTCAGTCATGCAGTTAGCCATGCATCATAAAGTAATGAAAGAATATAAAATAGATACATCGACATCTTCACATAGTGATAGTGATTATTTAAGAGAATTTTTAAAATTGTCTCAACTTGCACTTTCTGACGAAACAAAGAAAAATTGGATTCAATTTGTCAATGATTGTGTTAAATATCATTTAACACCCCTACTATCTCATTTGGTGTTACTTGCACATCAATATCATTTAGAATCAGAACTGATCAATGTATGTTTTGCACATCACTATACTACCACATCTACTACACTCGCTGGTTTGTATAAAACTTTTCATCAAATGGATGACGAAATTGGTGAATCCCTTAAAAAACATCACGCCGTTATTGAAAGTTTTGAAAAAAGAATCGATGAATGGAAATATCCTCACAGATTTGATGGATTATATGAAGCATTTGTACATGAGCTTGTTCCTTTGATTGACACATTAGACATCACCAATAAATCTATTTTATCCAAAAAAGCGATTTTACATGAAGTACGCTATCTCACCGAATGCATCGATAAAATAATTAAAAGGTTAAAAGGAAGTAAAGAATATGAAGATTTCGAAATTGTCGTTGAACATTTTGCAAAATTATTAGAACACTATTTTAAACTCATGGAAAAATGGGTAAAACAAATTCCTGATAAATATTTCCGAAAATGGTATCAAAACACAAATTATATCAGTGCTCAAAATATGATATCACTTATACGAGAAGCACTCATAAGAAAATCTTCTATCATTGATCCAAGACAGTTAACATCTGCAATTGCATTTTCAGTAGATGCTGCTCGAATTGGTTCAACAGCTGATTTTGACCGTCAATTTGATATTCGTATGACACTTGAAGATTTATTCTCACTGATGCATCAAAACATTCTTACTAGCATTAACGTTCTCGCAGAAGACACGAGAATTTCCATAAAACAATTACCCGACACACTTCAAAACATCATTCAAAAAATTCTCCCTAATTCCTCAGGATTCACGCAATTATCTTCGATTACCCATCAACACCCATCGATTCATATCGAACTAAATATTCCATTAGAAAATCATGGTGGAAGAATATTATTAGATTTTGATACAAAAACTGAAATATTAACCTTTACACTACAATTTTTTGCTCCTAACCATGGAGATAGGATTTCTGTGATCAGTGATATCGCGAAATTAGAAGGAACATTATTAAATGCAAAAATCATTCGTAAGCCGGAATATAACGAACAATCGTATTTATTTCAGTATACGTTACAGTTCGACAAAAAAACTAGTCAAAATTTTATCGCTAAACTTGAAAAAATAATAGAAGATTATAAGTATATTGTGAATTACGATAATCCACACAGTGTAGAATCGTATAAAAATTTAATCGAAAGACATCTTGAAAATAAAGAAAACCTTAATGATCTAAAATATCAAAATCCTAGTCAATATAAAGCATTCATAGCTATATTAGATAAATACACAATCA
>JABDEF010000069.1 GCA_013287235.1 Gammaproteobacteria bacterium | reverse complement strand
CCATGAAAACGATCGATATTCATCACAGTAATATCGACATCTGCTGTGCCATGCATAATCCAATGTGCGAGTACGCGACCGATACCACCACCCGTGAGTATGCCAATAGAATTCAATCCTGCAGCGACAAAATAATTTTTTATTTCAGGAGATTCACCCACAATAGGCCGCAAATCGGGTGTAAAACTTTCTGGACCACAAAAGAATTTTTTAATGCCCACATCTAAGGTAATGGGTACGCGTTGCATCGCTTTTTCTAGATAGGGGAGCATGCGATCCCAATCGGGTTGAATTTCACCAAAAGAAAAATCCACTGGAATGCCCTCGACTTTCCACGGCGCACATACGGGTTCAAAAAGACCTATCATAATGCCGCCGCTTTCTTCGCGATAATAGCCAAAGGAAGAGGGATCTTCTAAAACCGGCATGTTTTTAGGTAAATCTTTTATTTCTTCCGTAATCATATAATAATGCTCGGCCGCTTGATTCGGAATAATGACACCCGCTGCGTCACCCATTTGTCTTGCCCACATGCCGCAACAATTCACAACATATTCTGCTTCGATATCGCCATAAAGTGTTTTTACACCATGAATGCGACCTTTTTTTTGAATCAATCCGGTAACCGCAACACCTTCTATTATGCGCGCACCTTTTATGCGCGCACCTTTTGCTAAAGCTCTTGTGACATCGACAGGATTGACCTTGCCATCTTCTTTGACATAAAACCCTGCCAATAAATCATCTACGTTGGCTAAAGGAAAGAGTGTTTTAATCTCGCTGGGTGAAATTTCTTGTACATCAATCCCGCAATAACGATTAAATGCAGAGACGCGACGGTATTCTTCCAACCGATCTTTATCTGCGGCGACTTCTATAAATCCGATTGGGTTAAATCCAGTCGCTTGTCCTGTTTCTTCTTCTAATCGACTAAAAAGACTGCGTGTGTATTTACGCAATTCGGTGGAAGTTTCAGATGTTGATCCAAATGTCACCATTAAACCCGCTGCATGCCAAGTGGTGCCTGAAGTGATTTTGTCGCGTTCAAGCAGTATCACATCTTTTAAGCCCATATCCGCTAAATGATAGGCGACAGAGCAGCCAATAATGCCGCCACCAATGACAACGACGCGTGCTGTTTTGGGTAATACAATATGTGCAGTCACCATGAAACTCCTAATATGGGAAGTTTAGAAATTTAGCGCTCTCATAATTGAGGTCAAGTAAATCCTATTTGATTTATCGATTTATCTATAACTTATTTTTGATACGGATATTTCTCGTTCTTTTGATGGAGCATTGATCGATTGAATTTGGCTTATAGAGGGAATCTTGCTTATTGAAAAAAAAGTTTCACTGTTTGAAAAATTATTAAGTCCGAATAAACTTAAATTACTAAACATTCGCAAAGAAATAATGGAAGAAAAGATAGGTCATAATTTCTTTTCAAAAAAATCAAAAAACTATGATTATCGAGCCATATATGGTTTAACTTTTTTTGAACATAGCCCAAAAAAAATTTTTGAATCATTTGCTAAGGGTTGTGTTAGCCGATATGAAGAGGCTCATCGCAGAGATCTATATAAACATACCCCCACGCAAGATACAAAAGATTTGTTAAATTTATTGATATCAAATGAAAAACATTCTTGGATAATATTTGCAATTGAAGTTTATATACAAGACACTAAAAATGCTTCATCAAAATTACATGATATTTTAATCAACGAAATAAATATTGTTTTTGATAGAGCAACTCCAACTAATGAGGTAAAGCATGCTACAACACAATCGGTTATTGATCCACAAAAGGTGAGAAATAAATTTAAAAAAAATATTGAATATTTTGACGATTTAGTATTTGAATTTAATCATCTTCTTTCCATACATAATAAAGGTAGTAAATATTTATATTCACAACAACAAATTAATGTTAGTTCAACATCATTATATGATAGTTTAAAAAAATTAAAGACTGTACTCAGAAAAATCGAAATTGATTCACACCCAACAATAAGAAAAATCAATCAAGCTGACGAACTTTGTTCAGAAATTATTCTTGGCATTCCTAAAATGGAAAACGATTTCATTCGTGAATTGCATCTTATCAGATTAAGGAAAATGTCATTAAAATATAAGGCAGAAGAAAGACAAATCATGAGTGCTTTAATTCTCGTGCTTCATGAAATAAAACAACTTCTGGAATATGACACATCACAAAATTTAGAAGAGAATTTCAAATTATCATTAAACAGATGAACCGAAACAAGACATGCTTGGAGGACTTAGAGCTGGTATTGACGATATGTTACATCTGACGTATAATAAAAATAAATATATACGTCAGGAATTTAACTATGCACACCAAGCTCACTTTAAGAATCGAAGAGCCATTGATTATAGCTGCTAAAAAATATTCTAAGCAACATGGGAAATCTGTATCTCAATTAATTTCAGATTATCTCACTTTAATAACGCATACGACATCGCGCAAAAAAGAAGATAGAGAACTACCGCCATTGACACGTTCTTTAAAAGGTATTTTGCATGGTAAAAAAATCAAAGAATCAGATTATAAAAAATATTTAAAGGATAAGTATCAATGAAAATCCTTATAGATACTAATATTGTGCTTGATCATTTGTTAGATCGTAAGCCTTATAATCAAGCAGCGTCATGGATTTTTTCAGAATCTGAGCATGGTCGTTTTACGACTTTTATCGGCGGAACGACAGTGACAACAGTGCAATATCTATTAACGAAAGCACTTGATGCTAAATCAAGTCGTTCTGCAATAGAAATGTTATTACGTCTTTTTGAAATTGCTCCCATTACTCGTACGGTGCTTTCTTCAGCACTTCTTCTTAAATTTAAAGATTTCGAAGATGCTGTTTTACACGAAGCTGCGGTGCACGTAGGTGCACAAGCGATTATTACACGTAATGTTAAAGATTTCAAAATGGCAAGTCTTGCAGTTCATTCTTCAGATGAATTTTATTTAGCATTGGTTGAGGATTCCAAATCCTTATAATAAATTTAGCTTCTGTATTGTACTTATTTATCTCACTGTATATTTTAATTTTACGGCAATTTGCCGTATTGCCAATGTATGCATTGACTTTACACATTATATTGTGTAATATAATGTGTAAATAAGAGGAAATTTTATGGCAACGAATCTCGCGCTTGATGACAATTTAATTAACGAAGCAGTTATCATTGGGCATCACTCTTCGAAAAAAGCCGCAGTTACTGCAGCACTCAAAGAATATATTGCACGACATAAACAACAACAAATACTTGAGTTATTTAACACAATTGATTATGACAAAGATTACAATTACAAGAAGCATCGCGAGAGGAAATAATTTTTTATGAAAGTCATTGTGGATACTTGTGTATGGTCGATTGCGTTAAGACATAATAAAAATAATATTCAAGATGAAAAAATAATTTCTGATTTTAAGAAATTAATAGATGATGCTCGCGTTCAAATGATCGGTTTCATAAGACAGGAAATCCTTTCTGGCATTTCATCACTAGAACAATTTAAAAAATTAAAAAATCATCTAGATTATTTCCCTGATTTTCCTGTCCAAACCAAAGATCATGAATTAGCAGCCGAATATTTTAATCATTGTCGCGCAAAAGGCATTCAAGGTTCTCATATTGATTATTTGATATGTGCTGTTTCTACGAACAATAAACTTTCTATACTTACTATGGATAATGATTTTAAGTCTTATGCCAAATGCATCCCAATTTTGTTATACGAGGGTTAACGTGCTGTTGTCAAAAATGACAGCGAAAAAAGCAAGTGTGACGCAAACAAATGACGCGGAGACACGGGTGCTCATATTGGCCTTTTTAAAAAATCGCCAGAGAATGTTATAAGAAAAACGGTTTAAGATAATTTTATGTAATGCGGTCTTAGTTGCTACGAAAAGAAATATAAAAACAAAAACTATAATTTATAAGAAACCTAAAAAAGCGCCACCGCATGGTTTGTAGAAAAACACTGTAAAAATCAGTCAGGGCGAGTTTTTTAAAAAACAATATGAGACCCGTGTGCTCACTGGTCTTAGACAATGCGAGCGATTATTCGGGCAAGAGATCCCGTCTAAAAGCATGACGGGACGACGTGCGAGTTTTAAGCTTTAATTCGCTTCATCTCTGGATCATACAATGGCTTCAAAGACAAGAGAGCTGTGTACATTTTTCCATTGATTTCAATTTCCCATTCGCTGTTTTGTAGATATTGCGCGTCTATTGGTTCATCTGCTTCAATCATCGCAAGTCCCACAGCGCCGCCTAAGGTGAATCCATAAGATCCGGCTCTCACATAACCCACACGTTTGCCATTGCGATAAACAATTTCGGCATGATAAAGCAAAGGTTCAGGATCTTTTACCAATACTTGCACCAATCGACGTTTTAAAGGGCCTTCGGCTTTTTTCTTCAATAACGCTTCTTTGCCAATAAATCCATGCGGTTTATTTAAGTCAACTGCGAAACCGAGACCACATTCATACGGATCATCCGTGTTATCAATATCATGACCGTAATCACGATAGCCTTTTTCTAAGCGTAAACTGGCAAGTGCTTTGAGACCCGCGTGTTTCAATCCCAACGTGTGACCCGCCTCAATAATGCGATCATACACATGGGTCGCTTGTTCTGCTGGAATATAGAGTTCGTAACCCAGTTCTCCTAAATACGTGATACGGATACATAAAAGACGCGCATATCCCATATCTATTTCACGTGCAGTGCGAAATGGAAAAGCCTCATTCGATAAATCGCTGGTGGTTAACATTTGTAAAAGCGCACGTGCATTCGGTCCTTGTATGTTTAACTGTCCGAAACCAGAGGTGACATCGGTCACAACGGCATGTGCTGTATCTGGAATGTATCGTTTCATCCATGTTTCTGCATGTCTATGCATGGTATCCGTGACGACAACTAAGAATTTATCTTCTGCTAATTTAGTGACGGTGAGATCCGCTTCCAATTTTCCATCGTGATTTAACCATTGCGTATAGGTAATAATGCCAATGTCAGTATCGACATTATTCGCAGAAATTTGATTCAATACGCGTCCTGCATCATGTCCTTGTACGAAAAATTTTGACATGAAAGACA
>JABDEF010000068.1 GCA_013287235.1 Gammaproteobacteria bacterium | reverse complement strand
ATATAGTTTTACCTGTGAAGGGGTGTATGCCAATTATTTTGAAGGCAAAAGTAATATCGATTTAAGTAATGCATTTGTGGTGTTAGAGCTACAGGAATTAAAGTCTAGAAAAGATTTACAACGGATTGTTTTACTTACCTTAATGTATCAAATCAGCGAAGCCATGTATTTAGGCGATCGTCGTATGCAAAAAACTTGCATCATCGATGAAGCATGGGATTTATTAGGGAGTGATAACGAGGGTGCTGCGAAATTTATTGAAACAGGATTTCGTACCGCTCGAAAATATAATGCGAATTTTGTGACGATTGTACAATCCATTAATGATTATTTTAAAAATTCCGCATCAACGGCAAGTTTTGAAAATAGCGATATTAAAATTATTTTAGGCCAATCCAGTGAAACGATTGATCAACTCAAAAAATCAGAACGACTATCTTTAGATGCTTTTAAAGAGCGATTATTTAAAAGTTTACGTAAGACGGATGAATTTTCCGAATGTATTATCCAAACACCTTCTGGTTTATCCATTCATCGCATTATCTTTGATCCTTATTCACGTATTTTATATTCATCTAAGGGGGAGGAAGTAGAAGCGGTAAAACGCTTACAGACACAAGGGTTATCCATACAAGATGCAATCGACAAAGTGGTTAAGGAGAAATATACATGTTAAATAAAATGTATTTAAAAATGAATCGATTTATTGAATCCCATTTATTTTCTTCATTTATTTTTGGCATGCTGGGTGCGCTTTTTATATCTTTCATTTTGCAAGTGTTCGAAAAGCCTAAAAATCATATTGCAACAGTCAATGTCACAAAATTAGTGAATCAATTTGTCAAAGAAACCACGAAAAAAAATCCCTCTCAAGATGTGTTGAAAAAGGAGGTGAGTAAATACGGGGCAAATCTTGAAAGCACTTTAAAATACATAGCCAAACAAGAAAGCGTGATATTACTTCCGAGTGAAGCCGTTATTGCAGGTGCGCCGGATTATACTCCTTTGGCAGAACGCTTAACAAAACTAGATGTGAAGTATCTACCCGATGAATAAACAGTCGATTTTAGTGGGTTTAATATTTTTATTTATTATTGCACCGCTATGGGCAGAAAAAAATGAAAAAGACGAAAAAAACGTCTTTGGACGGACGTATCCTATTTTAGAAGAAGACTTTTTACAGTTTATTCAAAGGCGCCTTTTAGAAATGCAAAAAAATGGCGAATGGCAAATGCATCAAAAAGAATGGATGAAACAAGTTCATGAAAAGACCGAGCGTCCTACGGCAGTAAAGAACATAGCTAAAACCACGGTAAAAAAATCTTGGGCTTTTGATCCTTCTGTTATTGCAGGTGACGATTTGAGAGATCATGAAGGGCATATTTTTGCGCAAAAAGGCTCACGCTTTAATCCATTGTCTTTGGTTTCATTACGTGCCACGTTACTTTTTTATGATGGTGATGATAAGAACCAAGTCAAATGGGCAAAAAAACAGATTCTGTTATGGGATCACAATGTAAAACTCATCTTAGTGAATGGCAATGTCAAAACACAAAGTGCGTTATTTCAACAAAAAATCTATTTTGATCAAGAAGGCAGATTAATTCGTCATTTTCATATTGAGCATGTACCTGCATTAGTTTTTCAAGAAGGCATACGATTACAAATCACGGAGGATCTTGCTTGAGATATCTTAAGAGTGTTTTATGGATATTCTTTATCCCTTTTTCAACGACTGCATTTGCCGATTCTTTATGTCATGGTTCATTTGTGAATCCCATCACCGATATTTGTTGGAGTTGTTTATTTCCCATCTCCATTGGATCGATAGGGGTTGTGAGTTCCGATGTTCCAGATACGCAAAATCCGAGTTCACCGGTTTGCGCTTGTGGAGACCCCTTCCCGCGCGTTGGAATCAGTTTAGGTTTTTGGGAGCCTGTTGCTCTTGTCGATGTCACAAGACATCCTTTTTGTATGGTGAATTTAGGCGGGATGCAAATTGATTTGGGGAGTGCATTTAATACAGGAGATGCGAATACCGCTTTAAGTAATGATAATAACAGTTTTTATTATGTGCATTGGTATAAATTCCCTTTACTTTTTTGGTTAAATATCCTGACAGATTTTTTATGTGTCGAGGAAGGTAATTTAGATATTGCCTATTTGACGGAATTGGATCCTACCTGGAATGATGATGAGTTGGGGTTTATTTTAAATCCAGAAGCGATTCTTTTTGCAAACCCAATCGCGGAAACTGCTTGTGCAGCCGATAGTTTAGCGGCATTGACCCATTTACCGATCGATACCTTATTTTGGTGTGCAGGTGCGCAAGGGAGTATGTATCCCTTAACAGGACATATACAAGAGCATGTGGGTGGTGTTCAGGCGAGCACTTTATTAACTGAAAGGATGGCTTACAAATTACATCGTGATCCACCCGTATTATGGGATAGTGTGGGAGAAAATTCACCCGCACTTTGTTATGAATATCCCATGCCTATTATGCCGAAATCTCGTTACCGCTATCAAATGGTAAATCCATTGCCAACTGTTGGACGCGGCGGTTGTCATCCTTTTGGAGCAACCACGGCTATTTGGGGTGCGGGACATGAATATCCCGTCACAGGGGAAGATTTTGGATATGCCGTATACAAGAAGCGGAATTGCTGCGCAGCCTGAATTTTTTTAAAAGGAGGAAAAAGATGAAATCCATCATAAAAAATGCCGATTGGCGAGTCGTATTCATTGTTTGTCTTGTCGTGATGGTTGTGACGAATGTGGTAAGCGGCATCTATGCCACGCATACCTTTCGTTCCCTTGCACGTGAGATTTTAAATCAATATGAAGATACTGCCAATTGGGTTGAGAGTTCTATGCATAAAGCGCGCGAACGCGACAAAGTGATTGATGCAGAATTCGATGAAAATTTTAATCGAATCATGGAATTTCATGATGAAACAGAGAGTCGCATTGAACAAATGAAAGATAAATTAAAGGAAGGAGAAAATCATGCAAGACAATAAAAAATTATCTTCAGATTGGCAAGGTTGGGTGAAAAGCATCATGATTGTTCTGACGATGCTTTATATCATAAAACAAATTCTTACATTTCTTGTTTTGAATGCAGCACCGGGAAGTATTTTATATATTATCGCAGAACAACAAAGACGCTCTGAAAATTTTAGAAGAGATGTGTTGGCGCAAGTCAAATACGTTCAAGATAACATGGAAAAAGGGCATCTAGAGTTAGAAGAACGCAGGCAGCATATGGTGGATCATATAGATGACTTCCAAAAGGAATTCAATGAAAGTTTAGATAAGAAAACCCAAAAAAAAGATGCATCATCCTATGAGAAAAGTTCCTCATGAAATATATTCTCATGGTATGGTGTTTCCTATTTTCGTCTTTGGTATATGCTGAAAAACATATATTGATTTTTGTGTCTTTTTCCATGCCGAAAGCAAGTTTAATTCGCTGGAGCAAAGATGCAAAAATCATAGGTGCTCCCGTGATTTTGCGTGGCTTAGTGAATAATTCTTTTAAAGACACCACACATGCGATTTATGCGGTGGTAAAAGAAACAGGGAGTGGTTTTCAAATCGATCCTTTGCTTTTCTCACAATTTGACATTCAAAAAGTGCCTGCAGTAGTGATCACGACGTGTGATGATTTGAAATCCTGTCATGAAGACTTTAAAGTTTTTTATGGGGATATCCCTCTTGAATATACGTTGCATCAAATAAGCCAAGAGGAGAATGCTTATTCCAGTATTGCAGAAAATGCTTTAATGCGATTAAAAGAGGCTTCTCATGAATAAAGGCTTCTTTTTCGTTATTATCCTGTTTTTGGTATCTCTGACCTTTGCGGGTGCAAATGATGATTTTCAACAAGGATTAAATACCGGAAAAGAACATGAAAAAACCATTGAAAACCTATTGCATGGATTTGATCCTCATCAAAATTACCCCAATTATACGGATCATCCACCGGAGTCTTCGTATTATAGTACGGAAAGTGATGCCCATTTAAAAGAAGATTCCACCAAAGAGGCAAAAGAAAATGAGGCGAGCAAAGCGGTGCAAGATGGTTTTGAAAACCGTCCGCCTTTTACGATTGATCTCGACTCACCTGAAATGAAGCAAAATCAGTTGGTGTTAGATAATGCAACCGATATTGTGAATGGTGTTTCCAATGAATTCATCGATTGCACAAAAGATGCAACCTGTACCACCACTTATGAAAACAAAGTGTGTGAAGAAACGCCAAGTGTATCCCATCAATATTGCCAACAAAAGTTGATGATTGACATGATTCCTCATCAAACGGATACCCATTATCCTTTGAGCATACATTTAAAAGCAAAAGAGCATGATTATGCTGGGGTGGATATCAACACAGTGACAGGTCAAGTCATTTTTAAAGGACCGAAAGAAGCAACCCTTAGCTTTTCAGGACGCCTACCAGCAGATATCGATTGCAACAGTTTACATGGGACTTATATGGTTACCAATACGCAACACCATACCTACGTTGATATGATCGCGCTTCCCAGTTGTTCAAATGGATTAACATTTAGTTTACATATTACGGGTGATGATGGTAAAGCCGAGATCGCTCTGCAAATAGATATGGTGTCATCTAAAACAACATTTGAACCCAAAGATCATTGGGAAGATGGCTGCTCAGGACTTGCTGCTCTTTGCACATGGCAAAATGAAACCTGTATGGAATCCAATACCACGCATGTCATTCAAAATATACCTGTGACGCGCGATTGTTGGTTAAAAGAATTGGAATATCTTTGTCGCGGGAATGCAACCGATAACACCTGTCAACCCTTGCGTGATCAAGGTTGTGAACAAATAGATTCTGTCTGTGAAAATAAGACCGATACAGAATGCCTGCTTTTTAAGCTTAATTTTCTCTGTCCTATCAAAACGTGTGAAGATCATGGTGTTGTTTGTAATGGTGATACCTATTGTTTGACAGAAGATTGTTTAGAACATACCAAATCAGCGGATCCGGATTTTCAGCAAGCGGCATCCGCATTATCTGCCGCGGATAGTGCCGCCACATCATATGATGGTAATTATATTTTTTCGGGTAGTAAAAAAAGCTGTGTGAGTGATATCGTCAACTTCGCTAATTGTTGTGCGGATGATGGATGGGGTGTTGATTTAAATCTTGCGAATTGCACGCAAGAAGAAAAAGAATTAGGAGAAGACAAAAAAAATAAACTAA
>JABDEF010000067.1 GCA_013287235.1 Gammaproteobacteria bacterium | reverse complement strand
AAATTATCGTGAACAGGCGTTATTTGAATTAGGGCAAGATTATTTGAGTGCGGGGGTGTTAGACCGTGCGGAACGTATTTTTTTGGAAGTCTTGGATGTCAAAGAGTATTCTATTCCTGCATTAAAAGCTTTATTAGATATTTATCAACAGGAAAAAGACTGGGAAAATGCTATACAAATTGCGACAAAATTAGAAATGGCATCTAAAATGAATATGAAACCTGTGATTGCGCATTATTATTGTGAAATAGCAAAAAAATTCTATGAACAAGAAAAACATGTCGATGCCTATCAATTTATAAAGCAAGCGCTTGATATCGATGAAAAATGCGTGCGTGCAAGTTTATTACATGCAAATGTGGAAATGAGTCAGGGTGAATATAAAAAAGCATTAGGTATTTTACATCGAATCAAAGATCAGGACTCGAATTATATTTCAGAATCCATTGAAATGCTGGCGGCTTGTTATGAGGCATTAAGTCAAGAAGAAAAGTTGATTGATTACTTGATGGATATTTTAGAAAAATATCCGCGAGTACCTGTGATGTTAATACTTTCTGAGCATCTTCGTCGATGGCAAGGAGATAAAGCAGCATTAAATTATATCGGTGATTATGTGAGACGTTATCCTTCTGTATTTGGACTGCATTCCTATATTAATTTATATGTTTCAAACACCGAAGGTCGAGCACGCGAAGATTTATTGATTTTACAAAATTTAACAAAAAAATTATTGACTGATAAACCCGGTTATCAATGTGTATCCTGCGGGTTTTCAGGAAAGTCACTACATTGGCAATGTCCGGGTTGTAAGCATTGGAGTAGCACAAAGCCCATTCATATATTGGAACAGTGAAAAGTTGTCATGCCAGCATGCTTTTAGCTGGCATGACAAAATGCGACAGCAATACGAGAAAATAATATGCTATACGACATCTTAAAAACCAGTTCTGATACCATCGGTATTATCGGTGTGATCTTACTGTTGCTTTCTTATTTTGGATTAAATACAGGACGTATACGAACAGATACGTTTTGGTACCCTTTTAGTAATTGTATTGCGGCATCTTTAATACTTTTTTCACTGTATTTTAATTGGAATACACCTTCTGTTTTGATTGAATGCGCATGGATTATCATTAGCTTGATTGGCATTTATCGTATTGTAAAAAGTCGATCCCGAGAGTAATATCAAAAATTATCATCGTAAAAGAGTAGCGCATGATAGAACGAATTACGTCGCTGTCGCAAAATAAAATTACCCATAATGAACTGGTTGTTTTAAATTACAAACATAAAATTTTTGATTATGCGTTTTTATTAGAAGCTTTCGAAAAGCTTCTCTCAGAAAATAAATCAGAAGATATCGCCGATTTATGCGTGGGTCTTAAGCAATATTTAAATCAAGGACGGAGATTTTCGGATGAAATTGAATTACTGTTTTCTAAAAATATTCATGAGGGAATTCAATATCTCATAGGTTTAAGTCAATTACCCGATGCGCTTTTTTCTGATAAAAACATATGTGCAATGCTTTATAAGAATGCGTCACATGTCAATGCCCTTGCAATAGGGCTAAGACATTTATTTCTTTATCGTTTTCATGATCAAGAACTTTATAAAAAACATTTAAATTTTTTATTGTTACATCCAGAAAAGGCTCACGAATGTGCGAGCATGCTCGTCGTGCTACATCAAAGCAAACGTGATATCTATGAAAAAATTTGCCGTTTGGGCGATAATTCAAAATTAAATCTTTTATTGGCATTTTATATTCTTTTTCAACGCGAGGAAAAACATTATAATGCTTATTATGAAAAACATATCCATTATCTTTTTACCTATCCAGAATATGCGATAGAGATTGCGCGAGGATTTTCTCGTCTTGGTACGTTCCATCATTTTTCAGAAAATATCCAATTACTTATTTTAAATCCAATGCTTGCATCCTATCGCGCGGATTTGATTGCAGAACTTGCAACGGATAAAAATGTAAAAATATATGAAATATTCACTGAACAAAGCGCAACGGTTGCAGATGATTTATTAAAATCCATAGAAATGTTGAAAAAAAATCATTTATATCACATCAAGCGTCGAAATTTCTTACTCAAGTATCCTTTTTATGCAGTGGGGATTGCGAGCGCTCTATGTTATTTGAATGAAAAGCATTTATTAGGGATTCGTGGAAAAGCACTATTAGAAAAAGATCCTAAACATGCCATGCAAATTGCTAAAGCGTATGTTTTGAAAAGATTGCAAAAAATTAAAATTGATAGAACATATCTTGATCGGAATGAGGATTTATATTTATTTATCCCTAAATTACTTTCACCATACGAATATGAAGATAGCATTTGTATTGCCTTGGGTGGGGCACTCATGAATGCATTAGTACAACATAATGTTTCGAATTTTTTGAACCCTGTATTATTAAAAAGAATGGGTGTATTTTTTATCAATTGTGTGAATCAAACAACCGATACACTCGAGAATAATGTCATGGAAGATCTTTATTATATTGTAAATTATAAAGCATATCATGATCCAGATCGAGAAGCAGAAAAACTAGATAAAGAAAAATTAAAAAATAAAATAGATGAAAAATTCGCCGTTTTATTAAATGATCCGAATCCATTAATAAAATATCACCAAATACTCTCCATTACGGCAAATGCGCTCCATTTAACATTACCAGAATTAGAGCAGGTATCTTTGCTGCAATGGCAAAAAATTTATTTCTATATTGCAGAAAAATTGGATAACTATCAGTTAAAAAGCTTATCCTTACAATCTTTTTTTAAGCATATTGATGAAATAAAAATTCAAAATAAAGAAATAATGAAAGAAATATCGATCAAACTATTTAAAGATTTTTCGCCAGCAGAATTATTGAACCTTGCGAAATTAGTTCAACTGTTTGATAAGAAATATGATGAAGAAAAAAAGAAATGTATGTTCGCGATTCAAACGCAATTAGCATCGACAAAGGAGGGGTTGGTGATATTAAAAGGTTTGTTTGCAAAAAGTAAGACGGCAAAAGAGACGCAATATAAGGAGTTTGATAAAAAGCAATCCAATTCTTCATATAAACACTGATGACGAAAATAAACTATTTTTTCTTCTTTACTTTCAAATTTACCAAGCAAATATACGTCACCGTAACTGTTATTAGTTAACGTCAGTATTACGTAAGGAATTTGATAAAAAACGATCAAATTCCTCGAATAAAAACTGACGTGTAGAGTGGATCCCCAATAAATAAAAAGCATTTTTCGGGATAACCTTCGCATTGCGTAGGCTAGAATTTTAAAATTTTGAGCCTACGCAATACTCAGGTTAGTTATTAGATGTTGAGCGCTGTCTTCTTCCAGATAATACCGTCGGAGGTACTGGCGGTGGTCTGCTTGGTCTTTCTGGCAGTGATGATGTGTTTGGTTCTAGGGACACGGGTGGTGGTGAAGTTAAAGATGGCATGCTTCGTCTTCCAGTGGGCAAGGGCGGTGGTATTTTACTTCCCACGGATTGACTTCTCACCGATCCAGAGGAAAAAAAGGTTTTAGGCGCTCTCGGAGAACCTCTTGGATATAAAGGTTGAGGTGGCTTTGATTTTGGTGTTACAGCACCTAAGACCGGTGGACTTGATATTGCAGGGTTTGATAAAGAAGGAGAAATAAGTGGTGATGTTCTTAACCCCATTTCAACGGCTTTACGTATTCCTGCATTTGTTAAAACATTATCTTTGTTTAATGATTGATACGTCACTTTGATTTTGTCAGAAAGTGTTTCTGCACATTTCTTGAAACCTTCTCTTCCGCGAAAATGGAATGCATTTTGTGACTCAATATAGTAATCGATATAAATCGCATATGCTGGATGATCTTTAAGGAGTTTTATAAATTTTTCTTTATTTATTGTATATTCTTTTACTTTTTCTTTTTTTTCAATACATTGGCTTAAGCGAATACTAAATGCAAGTTCTCGACACATGCCTTGTCTTGCTTTGTGAATGGCACAAAGTTTAGTGATTAATTCTTTTTCTGCTTTTTCTTCATTTTTAATTTCAAAATCAATATGTTTAGCAAATTGACGCAAACCAACAATGCCTTTGTCCGTAGAAATATCTTTTACATTTCTTTCAATTATTTTTTTCAATGTATCAAAGTCATGATTTGCAATATGATCTAATGCTAATGCAAATGGCTCTGTAAATAAGAGCTTTTTCGGAATTTCTGTAAAATGATTGGTTGGCTTACCCGGTATCATATGTCGTGTATGTGAAAGAATATGTAAATGTGCGACACATTTAAAGTCTTCTTCTGTAATAGGGTCGTAGTAATTTTCCAATGAAGAAGCGGTTTTATGATATCCCCAACCAAAATCAAAATGCCGCCATTCTTTTCTGCTATTTTCATTTTTTTTATCTAAGGCAATAATAGCGCCTCGTCCTATTGAGCTCGAGTTTTTATTAGAAACCTGTACTAATACCAAATTCGCCCAATGGGGATCAAAATCTCCTCTGAAGATAGAATTTGCCCAAATTTCAAAAAGCCCTGGATAGTAGGGTTTTAATTCGCCATTCTCTTCATAACATAAGCCACCTTTTATAATATGCGGCCAACGTGTGCCTGCTTGTTTAGGTCTAGAGGTAGGGATGTCGACTTTGTTATTTTTATTTGTTTGTATAGCATTGTATTGTTCATGAAGAACCACATATCCCGGTTGGTATTCTGGAAACATAATCGATCCATCAAAACGTTCAGCATCGCATCTGATTCTAAGGACAGATGCTCCCATGCCAGGAAATAATTCGTTTATGATATCTGAAGAAAGTTTTTCTGCTGGCTCGAATTTTTTGATATATATACCTTGGGTTTTTTTTACGCGAGTACCATTCTGATCATAGGCATAATCAAATTGATGCGCGCCTGCTAAACCAGTTTGGATGTTTGCGCTTTTTTCGACTTTGATTTCATCTGCTTTGCGATAATTGATATACTCCACAGAATCTGGTGCGGTATCTAAATATTTACAGAGACTTACTATATCATACGGTTCTCCTCGGGCGTCAGTTGTAATCACAAAAGTGGGTACAATCACTTTTGTTACAGGATTTATCCCTACCGCCAATTTTTCAATACATACTGCATTATCTTTGGTTAACTTAATGTTAGTAGTGACTTTTCCTTTATTACGTGGAATTTGGATCATGGGTGGACGTAATGGGTCATCATCTTGTCTCACTGAA
>JABDEF010000066.1 GCA_013287235.1 Gammaproteobacteria bacterium | reverse complement strand
TCAATACTGAATCGTTTATTAGAAAATTCCCATTTTACCTATCAAAATCTGATGTTATCCATAGAAGATATGGAAGATGATTTATCTCGATTTTGGTCTCCCTTCGCGCATTTACATGGTGTGATGGAATCAGAAAAAATACGTGCGGCTTATAATGCGTGTATTCCTTTGTTGACGGAATATCACACCGAATTATTACAAAATGAAAAACTTTATAATGCAACGAAACAAATTGCAGAAAGTGGCAATTTTGAAACATTGAATGCGGAAGAACGTAAAGTGATCGAAAACGATTTGCGTGATTTTCGTCTTGCGGGTGTTGATTTGCCGTCAGAAAAAAAAGCGCAAGGTTAAATCATTATAGGTACGATAGTATAATTTTTTATTCGTCAAATCCTTAAATACCACCCACTGTGTCACATCATTGGTAGGTTGATTTCCTTTTTGCAACTCTCTTGCTAAACCCAATGGAATATCCACGTTATTTATAATATGCTCAGCCAAATTTAACTCACCTACTGCATCTGCGGCTGGAATCGCAGTACGCGTTAAAACAGCTGTTTTCACAAAGCGTGACGGAGGACTGATATCACCGGGTAAGCCCAACATACCAAACCCTTGTCCCGTTGCACCAAATTTCTCGCCATTATCTATCACTTCTGGCGGATTAACGGGCGCTAAATTCGTATAATTGGCTAAATTATGCAAATGCCAATCATAAGTGGGCGAGTTAGTCATAATACCTATTTTATTGTCATACACATGCATTTTGCCATCGACATATTCCACTACCAATCCATTACCACTCGCATCATAAATGGCATAATGCACTGGAAATATCGTATCACCAAAACCCGGTGTTTTTTCTTGCACCACATAGACATTGGGGAGTGCCGCACGAACTTCGTCGATTGTTTTAAAATTACTCAAAACCCAATCACCAAAATGCGCATAAGGAAGTACTTTGGTTTCTTCATTCGCTGGAACAGCTTGATATTTCGCATACCCAGGCAAATAAAGGATTTCAACACTTAATCCTTGTTCATTCATGCCATCCATTGCAACATCGGCATTCAAAGCATCCAAAAAGACATAACCGTATTTTGCTTTCCAATACAAACCTGGTTTGCCGTTGGGCGCGGCCATACTAAACACTCTATCGCGATTTGAACTTCGCAATTCCGATTTAAGATCTTGTGCAAACTCTAAACTGCGCGTCACGATCACCGTACCATCCTTCGCCGTCAGACGAAAATCGGTACATGCGTAAACGTTATTTTCAAAAGATAAAAAAATGGAAAAAAGAGATGCTGAAAGTCCTAGAACAAGTTTTTTCATGCGATAATCTCCCTTCGCGTGTAAAAAAATAGATTATCTCACAACCCTGCTTTCGCGAAAATAACAAAAACTATATAATCTCGATTCAATTAATATATTCGAGCATCCATGAAAAACGACGTGAAAACCCTACAAGGCATGATCGCAACCTTACAAAATTTCTGGGCGGAGCAAGGCTGCGTCATCGTTCAACCTTACGATATTGAAATCGGTGCGGGAACCTTTCATCCTGCAACTTTTTTACTTGCGATTGGTCCTGAACCTTGGCGGGCCGCCTATGTACAACCGAGTCGCCGACCGACCGATGGACGTTATGGTGAAAATCCCAACCGAGTCCAGCATTATTTTCAATTTCAAGTGGTTTTGAAACCTTCTCCTATCGATATCCAAGATCTTTATCTTCAATCTTTAAAAAGTCTTGGAATTGATCCTTTAGTCGATGACATTCGCTTCGTCGAAGATAATTGGGAAGCGCCCACTTTAGGTGCTTGGGGATTAGGCTGGGAAGTGTGGTTGAATGGTATGGAAATTTCACAATTTACCTATTTTCAACAAGTCGGGGGGCAAGAATGTAAGCCTGTCACTGGTGAGATAACTTACGGCCTTGAACGACTCGCGATGCCTTTACAAGAAAAAGATAATATTTATGATCTCGTCTGGACGAAAAATCAAGAAGGTACCATCGTGACGTATGGCGATGTATTTCATCAAAATGAAGTGGAAATGTCGAAATATAATTTTGAAGAAGCCAATGTCCCTCTTTTATTTGAACAATTCAATGCATATGAACAAGAAAGCATACGTCTCATTGCATTACATTTACCGCTTCCTGCGTATGAAATGGTGATGAAAGCCTCGCACACATTTAATTTATTAGATGCAAGACGCGCGATTTCTGTCACAGAAAGACAACAATATATTTTAAAAATTCGCCGTCTTGCGAAAGCAGTTGCAGAAAGCTATTACGCGATGCGAGAAAAACTAGAATTTCCGCTGATCAAAAAGATGAGGAGCAAAAAACATGCGTGATTTCCTCGTTGAAATTCATACGGAAGAATTACCACCGAAAGCGCTCAAACGATTAGGAGAAAGCTTTCGTCTGGAAATCGAAAAAGGCTTAAAAAATGCCAATCTTACTTTTAAGCACGCAGATTTTTTTGCAACACCTAGAAGATTGGCTGTGTTGGTGCATGATTTAAGTGAAAAGCAACCGGATGCAGCCATCGAGCGCCGCGGTCCGCTGCTTTCCACAGCTTTTGATCAAGGTAAACCGACGAAAGCATGCATCGGTTTCGCGAATTCTTTAGGGGTAGAGCCAGAACAATTGATCACGATTAAGAACGCCCAAGGTGAATGGGTTGGCTTTAAACAAACGGTGGAAGGAAAATCTGTCGAAACATGTTTGCCCGATATTGTCAATCAAGCTCTCGCAAATTTACCGATTTCAAAACGCATGCGTTGGAATGAGGGTCATATTCAGTTTATACGTCCGGTACATTCCGTCATTCTATTATATGGAAATAACGTTATCCCCGCAGAAATTTTGGGCGTACGCGCGGACCGAAAAACGCGCGGACATCGTTTTTTAAGTGAAGGGTGGCTTTCCATCACTGCGCCTCTGGATTATGAAAAGATCTTAAAAGGTGCTTATGTCATAGCCAATTTCGAAGAGAGGGAAAAGAAAATTTTAGAAGATGCAGAAAAAATAAGTGCAGAAAAAGGAACCGTAAAAACTTTAGAAAATTTAGTAGAATTTAAGAATTTATTAGAAGAAGTCACCGGGTTAGTTGAGTGGCCAGTTGCACTCCTAGGACAATTTGATGAATCTTTTTTAGAAAATGTCCCAGCAGAAGCATTAATATCTGCAATGATAGATCACCAACGTTATTTTCCTATATTTAAATCCAACAGAAATAATGAAAATGAATATAACTCACTTCTCCCTTATTTTGTGACCATCAGCAATATTGAAAGTAAAGAACCGAAACATGTCATTCATGGCAATGAACGTGTTTTACGTGCTCGACTTGCGGATGCCGCATTTTTTTATGAAACCGATCAAAAAGTTAAACTAACAGATCGTGTCGAACTACTAAAACATATTTTATTCCAAAATAAATTAGGCACTCTGTATGATAAAACAGAACGCATTGCATCACTCAGCTCTAAAATAGCCAAAGACTTAAATGTAAATGCGAGTGAAGCAGAAAATGCTGCACGTTTGAGTAAAGCAGATTTATCCACGCAACTTGTCGGCGAATTTCCTGAATTACAAGGTATTGCAGGGTATTATTACGCGCAAAGTGAGGCGCTGCCGAATGATATTTGCCTTGCTCTGAGAGAACAATATTTTCCTAAATTTTCTGGCGATAGACTACCTAAAGGTGGGATAGGAAGAATTCTTGCAATCGCCGATCGTTTAGATACTTTGGTAGGTATGTTTGGCATAAATCTTTTACCCACTGGTGATAAAGATCCTTTAGGATTACGACGTGCTGCATTAGGTATTTTACGTATTTTAATTGAGGAAAAAATTAATTTAGATTTATATGAATGCATTCGTATGGCAGAACAAAAATACACAAATAAAAATAAATTAGAAAATAAAAATACTGTGCAAGATGTTTTTCAATTTATGATGGAACGTTTAAAACATTATTATCAAGAAAAAAATATTGCGCCACAAATTTTTGCCTCCGTCGTAAGCTTAAATTTGACAGACCCTTATGACATCCATCTACGTATTGAAGCAGTATGCAAGTTTCGTGAACTGAAAGAAGCAGCGGCACTTGCGAGCGCGAATAAGCGCGTCAGTAATATTTTATCAAAATATACGGAAAATCTTGTAGCAGAGACGATAAATTCTTCTCTCTTTGAACACGAGAGTGAAAAAGTTCTTTATGAAGCATTGATCGCGAAACGCGAATACGTGATGTCTCAAAAAGGACAGTATACAGAGATATTAAAAACACTTGCCAGTTTGCGTGAACCTGTCGATACTTTTTTTGATAAGGTTTTGGTAATGACAGAAAATAAAGCGCAAAGAGAAAATCGTTTATTACTGCTCAAACAATTACGTGAATTATTTTTACATGTGGCGGATGTTGCATTAATATAAGATACTTTTGTCATGCCAGCATGCTTTTAGCTGGCATGACAAATTTAAGTAGATAGTAAGAAGACACACTATGAACAAGAAACTGATTATTCTAGATCGCGATGGTGTCATTAATTATGACTCTTACGCATATATCAAATCGCCGGATGAATTAATATTTATTCCAGGAAGCCTAGAAGCCATTGCAGAATTAAATCGACACCACTATCAAGTGGTGGTTGCAACCAATCAATCGGGTGTGGGTCGTGGATTATTTGATGTTACCATGTTAAATCGCATCCATGAAAAAATCCTGCATGCATTAGCCGCGCTGGGTGGCACCATTGAAGAAATTTTCTATTGCCCACATCATCCCGAAGATCAATGTAACTGCCGAAAACCGAAATTGGGATTATTTCATCAAATTCAAGAAAAATATCAGCGAGACTTGAAAGAAACTTTTTTTATTGGAGATTCTGAAGTCGATATGATGGTGGCATTAACACTCCCTTGCAAACCACTCTTGGTTTTAACCAGTAATGGTGAAAAAACCGTGGAAAATCCCAAATATCGCGACATCCCTCATTTTGAAAATCTTCAAAAAGCGGTCGAATATATTTTACATACGGAAAGAGCTAAAGTTTCATGAAAAAAACATTTTCACAATATGTACGTTCCTTTATTTTTTCTAGCATCATGGTCACAACGATTTTTATTTATAGTTTTATTTGTCTTTGCTTGTGGATTCTTCCATTACGCATGCGGCATGCTTTCATTATGTCATGGACATATATGATGGTGAGATTATTAAAAATACTTTGCCGTGTGGATTACACTATCGAAGGTTTAGAAAATATTCCGAAGGATCGTGTGGGAATTGTTTTAAGTAAACATCAATCTACCTGGGAAACGTTTTTTTTGCCGACGTTATTTCATCAAGCAGCTATTATTTTAAAAAAAGAATTGCTTTGGGTTCCTTTTTTCGGCTGGGGGCTTGCGATCATTGAGCCGATTGCCATTAATCGAAATGATCCCTCGAACGCCATGCAGCAAATCATCACCAAAGGTAAAAAATGTTTAAATGCAGGAAGATGGATTTTAGTTTTCCCCGAAGGAACGCGTATTCCTCCCGGGCAAGTAGGGAAATATCGGATGGGCGGCGCACGTTTGGCCGTTGCGACCGAGCATCCTGTTATCCCCGTTGCACATAATGCAGGACGACATTGGCCGAAACGCGGATTTTATAAAATACCCGGCACCATTCGTGTGGTCATTGGCCCTCCAATTGAAACGAAAAATCGAACACCGGAAGAAGTGTTGACTGATGCAAAAAATTGGATAGAAACCACGATGTTAACGTTGTAATTTTA
>JABDEF010000065.1 GCA_013287235.1 Gammaproteobacteria bacterium | reverse complement strand
AAACAGTCTGAGAAAATTCACATTTCCCGTCCAGTTCGACATTCAAAAAAATAAAATTTTGTACTTGTGCGTAATTAAAATTGACAGAGGTACACTTTGTACTCACAAATGAAGAATGATTGAGATTGGCATGACTAAAACTGCTTGACAAGATCATAGATTCGTCGAATATAGCATTTTCAAGAATTGCTTTATCAAAATTGACTCGATGAAATGCTGCGCCTCTAAAATCCAAATTCGAAAGATTTAATGTGGAAAGATCTTCATGTTCCATAATGATGCCCCTAAAATTTCGTTGTCCTTGTTCAATGAGTTTTAATAATCCTTCTCTGCCCAATCCAATCCGACGAAGATCTAACGGTTTTTTATCAAGATCTTTATCGATAACAATGGCATTTCGTATATCTTTATGATGATATTTGACATAAGATTCAAATGACTTTCTATCTAGAATGCAAGGTTTATTATTAATCTTACTGAAAATAGGTTTGTCTGTTCTGGGAATCCTACTAAAATCTACGCTTTTATAATTGGCACCATAAGTATGAGACCAGCTATTAAAATCATTTCCTTCAAGGTTGGCGCCTTCAAAATTGCAAAGTTGAAAAAATAAAATCACACGAGTGCGAGATTTATCCGGGACAGGAAAAACGTTTCTCAAATTTGTTTTTTTGAAATTTGACCTACCAAAAAATATCCGTGTATTTTCTTCAAAATTGATACGTAAGTTTATCAAATCGATTTCTTTAAAATCTTCATTTTCAAAATTCAAATCTTTTAAATCAATGTGATAATATGAATGGCCGTAAGAATTACATTTCAATTCTTGTTCTGGATTAGCTATGATCTCTTTGAGTTGATGAACGTCAAATCTTGCATTTTCCTTTGATTTAACACGGGTTATAAAAAATGAATCGATGCGGGCTCCACGAAGATCTGCACGATCGATTAATAAGTCTTTATAGAAAATAGCACCACGCGCAAAATCAATATGTCGCAAATCGACGCCACAAAAATCACGCCTTCCTTGATCATACAATGCTTTAAATTGCTCTGTGTTTAATATGGCACCTTCCAAATCTAATCTTTTTATCAGTTCAGGTGTTAAAATAGATTCAAAATTTTTGGCTTTTCTCAAATCCGATTTTCGAAATATTAATTTCTGATTCGAATTTTCATCTATTTTTATTTCTTTAAAATCCATGTCAGCAAAATCAATATTTGAAAAATCACGATTACCGATTTTGTAGCTTTTCATAAAAAGCGCAGGGGTGCATTTTATACCCTGAGGGATCGTTGGATATTCTTTCCAAAACATATCCGACATATCACACAGTAATGCTGCAGTAAAAATATTTTCATCAGTGATATTCTTATCTTCTTTGTTTTCTATTTCGAGGTGAGCTTTAAGTATCCTAATATTTTTTTGTTTTAATGCCAATAAAAAAGCCATTTTAATGTCATCACTCGTTTTTGAGAGCGATTCAATCATTTTTGGTTTGATATATTCCGCGCATTGAAATAAAAATCTGAGCGTAACACTCACTTCGGGCGAAGTTAATTTTTTTATCATTTCTAATTGCTTTTCTTCGTCTAATTCTTTGAAATAATCGATAAATAATTGGTGTCGTTCTTCTTCTAGCCCTTTTTCTGAATATTGAATCCAGGAAAGTTCCGCGGAATCAGGATTAACACGCAAATAAATTTGTTCATTTTCTTTTCTTGAATACTTTATTGAACGATCAACTTCTGCAAGAGATTTTTCGTCAGATGTCTCTTGCATTGAATAGATTTCATCTATATTTTCACCATTCATCCGATGTATTTTAAAAGGTGTTTTTTGGATATAATAGATATTTCTTAATGACTTTCCGGTTGCTTTTTCAATAAGCTGTAATTGATCCATTGATAAGGTTTGAAACGTATCTTGTTTTATTTGAGCAGTATTTAATTGTTGTTTCATATTTTCAAGATTTGTTTTTTCTTGTCGTATCATCATTGCAGGTTCTTTAGAAATAAAATATAAATCATCTCCATAAAGGATATAAGCGAATGGTGTATTAAGTGATTTTATAATGTTTATTTTATTAAGTAAGGGATTTTTTGATGAAACCATGAAGCTGACTTCCGGTTTCAAGATAGCGTAGGCATAAGAGGTATTGAATGCTGCATTTTTTTCATCTGGAAAATTATTTATCGTGATAAAACTACACGTTTCTTTTACATCTTTTAAAAGTATTGGAACAAAATAATCTTGATTAATGAATTTAGCATTAATCATTCGAGTCATAATAGATTTTTTGATTGCACTTCGCAATTCTTCTGTTTTTTTTGGTATATATAATAGTGACTCATCATCTGCTTTTGATTCAACCATATCAAAATAATTTCGTACGGTATCTGACGAATGAGGCCCATATGCATCTAATGATTTCATGAAAACTTCTGTGTTGCTCGGTGTATAGAGTGGAGAAGTCAAATTATCAATGTAAAAATCAGCGATTTTATCAAGTTCTTGTTCATGAAACTTTTCTGATGCGATGAAGCCATTAAAACAATCTAGCTCAGGTGCAATATCCACTCGGTCTTGATAAGTATCAGGGATAACTGGAATTTTTAAATCATCTGCAAAATGATTACAAAGTGCAGTGACATAATGCGTCTGCATTCCAGGGCGAATACTAGGATATTTTTTTAAAGCTAATTCCGCCGCAAATTGTTGAGCAACAGCCACTCGTGCTGCGAGAGATATTTCTTCACGTGAGGATGAAAATTCAAGCTTCGTATTAAAAAACTCGGTATTTAGACCTTCTGCGCAAGTGCCCGGTAATCTTGTATACAATCCTTGGATGGCGCGTTCAGAGGCCACTTCATTGGAATTATCTTTGTAAAGTTCAAAAGCAATTCTTTCTAAATAAGTTTTCCCTGTCGTAAATACCTCGACTGCAAATGTATCCGTTAAATAGGAGGGGTTAAAAAGTCTTGCTTCAAAATTGTCCCATTCCTTATAATTATCTGTGACATTTCTAGGAATTTTATTTTTAATACACCATTTTTTTATATCATGAATAAGCAAAATGATTTGTCGTTTCAATTCAATATAATCAGGGTTGCACTCCTTGCGAAAATCTGCCATTTTTTGATCTTTTTTTTCATTATCAAAATAAATGGGTTCTTTAAAAGCACGTCTTTCTGAATCTAAATATATTGCATATAATTCTGTTAAATATATATTAAGTGATACTGGTTTTTTTTCTTCTTTGTGTTTTGCATCTTTAGTTTCAAGTGTTTTTTCATCTTTATCATCTTCAATTTTCACCTCTTTTTTTTCTTCATAATATTTATCGGTAAAAAGACGATTTTTTTTAGATTCCATCGTTTTGCCCTCGTTATGTGATTGAATATTATATACAACTTGGGCAAAGTATGTCAAATTGACCGAATTTTAGTGTCGATATGAGATTTTCTTGAACATTCATACACTTATTTTTCATTTCTCATAAGCGAATTATTCTCCAATACAGACCCTTTCTTTGTTGAAAAAAAGGTGATATTAGTCATATTCTTCGATTCTTCCTTTTTTAAAGCGGGAATCCCTAAATAGAGCCCCCAATAATCCGGTGTTACAAAAATTTGATCGGGATCCATTTTTTCACGGATTTTTAAAAAATCAGGGAGTTTCGGATAATTTTTTTGTAAAATTTCAGGGGTAAATTCAAAGTCACCGTATTTTTCACCAATATGCGGTAAATATTTTCCCCAATGTAATCTGCTGCCCGGAATCGTTAATAATTTTTCCCAAAAAAATCCAAAATATCGATTGGCATTTCCTTGGCGATTATGATCATACCAACATAAATCCACACGAAATGCGTCATGTCCTTCAGCAGGACTTAAATAAAATGGGGATTGTTTCGCGCAATATATTTCAATCACAAAATTGCCAGCCGCTTCCGGATTCGTTGTCACTAATTCTTCAATAGCATGCATAACTGTATCGATGCTTTCTCGTGGATACCAAAATTCACTAAATGAAAGCGAGATAAGATGATCGAAGTGGGCTTGATCATCATTGGGCAAGGTTTTATACCACACATCGCAATATTCTTGTGAATCGCCTAGCATAACAAAGGGTTTAATTAAAAGACCTAATAAGCGCTCTGCTAATTCCGTCCCTATCGTTGCCAATTGATTAGCGATGATCAACACAGCACCCGCAAGTAATGCGACCGCTTCAGATTCGAGTGGATGATGATAGGGTGTCACGTTTGAATCGGGGGATACTTGATACCCGGTCCATTCATTCACACGGTCAGCATATTTTTGTGGAAACCAACTTAAACGAATATATTCATTATCTTCAAATAATCCTTTGTTTAATTTACTATAATTCCCTTTTTCATCTTTTTCTAAATAAGAATCTTTCGTTTCTTTATTCGTTTCTAAACCTGCCACAAAAAATTTGGGCGGCAATTTAAAAGTGACATGGGTGATAACGCCCAATAAACCCATAGAAACGCCTACTGCGTTAAAATTTTCTTCGCCTTTTTTAGCGCGACATACTTCTCCCAAGCCATTCACCCATTCAAATTCTTCAATGACATCGGCAAGTCCATGTTTGGCAGATCCCCCACTGGTAGACGTTTGTAAACAACCTGCAATACTTTGATGACTGATGGTGCCTAAGATAGGTAAAGCAAATCCTTTATCATCGATTTGTTTATTAAATGAATTTTCCCAAGTAGATTTTCTATCGGCGGGATTTAAACCCAAATAGCATCCAGCGCCTACTTTCACCGTTGCAGATGTTTTAGATTCATTTATTTCAAAAGAATCAATTTTTCGAAGATCGCCATCTAAACAGAGCTTGATTTCATTTTCATTTTCTCCATAAATAGAAGGCTTGGGTGAATGTCCTGAACCGACTGCTCTAACTAGATAATGATTTTCTTTCGCGAATAGAACGAGTGCTTTGACTTCTTCGACATTCTGGGGATAATAAATATTTTCATTGCAAGGGATATGTTTTATATCGGATGGTGTGCGTGCTGCAGTCATGTAATTGTCCTTAAAAAAAACCCATTGTGGATGCAAAATACTCGATTATTTGGCTAGTTACAATAATAATAAATAAAAAAAGTTATTCTGTGCAAGACTACTGTAGATTTCGAAAACACTTTTTATGATCAATTTTTAAACATACTGCTTAAGATTCTTAAGATTTCCTTAAGACTTGTGGCTCTATAATTAAAATTAGGTCAGTATTTTTTAAAATGATTTTATTATATCGATTTCACGGAGGATGTAGGTATGATGAGTATATTTGATAAGTCCCGCCATGACCCAAAGTTCAAAAGAGAAACAGGAGAAAATGGCATTTTACCTATTGAACTCATGAATAAAAATGGACTACGAAGTTTTGAAAAAAGGTTTATCTTAAAAAAACTTTTAAAATGTCGTCGATTTTTTAAAAAATATCTTAAAGATAACGGCGAACATGCACCTGTCAATACTGACTATACCTGGATAAACGGTATTGGAAATTATACTTTATCGTTCACGCATTTTGTTCCAACAAATCAAAAATATGCAAAACAGGTTTTAAAATGTATTGATGATGCGAAAATAAATTCGATCAATTGTGATCTTTTGCTTACAAATGAAGATCCTCATGAAGATAAACTGGATACTTTAGATATGCGTTCAAATGCGGCGTATGTTCGCGTGAATACAAAAGAGGAAGAAAAACTGTTTTATGTTAACAAAGGGCGTAAAATTTGTCATGAGTTAAAAATAAATAAAGAGCAACTTGAATTATTCGATAACTGTATGGATCCCAGCTATACTGATACAAGACAATTAGACGATGATCAATTAAAAACGATACAATCTATCATCAATCATGACCACCAAAAAGATGAAAGCTTTGCGGTTTTTACAGCATTAAAACATATCAAAAATATTCATACCAAAATGTCAGAACGGA
>JABDEF010000064.1 GCA_013287235.1 Gammaproteobacteria bacterium | reverse complement strand
TCCAACAAGAAACATCTCCGTCTGATCAAAGCAATGCTCTCGATCGCCAGCCTGTTCGTGAAATTTTGGAAGTTGATCCTCA
The DNA here is from genome assembly GCA_013287235.1 of Gammaproteobacteria bacterium. The sequence goes on along the minus strand of JABDEF010000064.1, from coordinate 6,351 downwards.
AGTCAAAGTGAAAAAATCTAGAGCAGCTAGACGTAAATTCAGTGTGTCTGACAAAATAAAAATAATTACTGCTTTTGATGCTTGCAATGGATCGCTAGAGCGTGGTGCACTGCTTCGCAAAGAAGGATTGTACTATGCGAGCATTTCAAAATGGAAAAAAGATCTTCACGAAAAAAAATCAAGCCGTAAATATTTTAAATCGCACCAACGTGATCTCGCGCACCAGCAACTGCTAAGAGAAAATGCTAGACTCAAAAAGAAATTATCACAAGCAGAAGCGATTATTGAAATTCAAAAAAAAGTGTCGAAATTACTCTCGGATCATGTCATCGATCAAGAGACGAGCGAGGTGCAATCATGACTTATATCAAACAAGTCTCAGAAGAGAAAGATATTGCACTGGCAGCCTTGTGTGATCACCTGAGGATATCTCGATCAACCCTTTATCGCATGTTTGCTAAAGAGTCACAAGACAATGTAATTACTTCAACGAAAAAGCCACATAATGCGCTCAATAGCGAGGAGAAACAACAGATACTGGATATTCTACACAGTGAGCGTTTTGCTGATGCTACCCCGTACGAAGTGTTTTATACGCTATTGGATGAAGAGCAACAGTATGTTGCGTCAATTCGCACAATGTATCGCGTTTTATTAGAGGCAGGCGAATCAAGTGAACGCCGTAATGTTCGCAATCACAGAGATGCTATAAAGCCAGAGTTAATCGCAACGGCGCCGAATGAAGTGTGGTCATGGGACATTACAAAACTTTGCAGCTGCAATCGATTTACGTACTTCCATTTGTACGTAATTTTAGATATTTACAGTCGTTATGTGGTGGGTTGGATGATTGCCGATCGAGAATGCCAATACCTTGCAAAATCGCTTATTGAAGCGACAACGAAAAAATTTGGGTACTTCCAAATCAACTAACAATTCACTCAGACAATGGTCCTAGTATGACATCGCAGACGGTATCGCAATTGTTAGAAAAAATAGGCGTGTTAAAAACACATAACAGACCATATACCAGCAATGATAATCCATTTTCAGAGTCACATTTTAAAACATTAAAATATCGACCAGAATTTCCAGATCGCTTTGAATCAATCGAACAAGCTGAAAAATTTTGTCGGAATTTTTTTGACTGGTATAACAACATGCATTACCACTCAGGTATTTTATTTTTACGGCCATCCAGCGTGCATTATGGATTAGCTGATGTAATCTTAAAAGATAGGCATTCTGTTTTAATGGATGCTTATGAGAAAAACCCAGCACGCTTTAATTATAAAATACCGGTACTAAAAAAATTAAGGTCTGTTTACATCAATCCACCAAAGATAAAATTAGAAAAAAATTTCGAAAACTTCTTGACAGAAAAACGGAGAATATGGCTTAATTACGATTGTTAATTCACATCAAATTTTGTCTCAAAGTCGCTGACACAGACCGACCATTCTCCATTCTTTTTCATAAGACCAATCACTGTGTTTAGTTAACAACAATTTTCCAAAAAGCATTCTTTTAAAAGATTCATTTTCTACATCATTAAATAATCCGATTGCATCTTGTGGAGAGAAACAACCGCTTCTTTTTGATTTTTTGGGATATTTAACTGGATAAATATTTTTAATCGAATCAGGTATTTTAAACTCTATAGCTATTCCCCTATGCTTATCCGCATAATGAGACCAAAGAGTTATAGCGGATTCAACCTCACAAGAAGAAAAACAATAAATATACATTCTTTCTCTTTGGTAAATTAGATATTCATCAAAATTTGTTAAATGATATAGATCATTAAAAATACCCCGTGAAATACTATCTTTGAGAAATTTTATTCTCTTGTTTTGCGGTAATTGTTCAATTGTTTTTGCACCGGAGGTTTTTTGAAAATATTGGATGATTTCTATAAATTTGTAACATTTCACTACAAAAATAATCTAGATGTCTGCTATTGCTCAGATCAACATAAAAAGGTGTTTGATCAATTTCAAAGGGGTCATTACAATTTGTAACTTTGGAACCTTTAAATTTACTTCCTTCAAGGATTTTAATAGCACATTCAGAGGATGTGAAATGATATAACTTATCAGGAACCTTCATCATTCAGATATGCTTAATTGTGCGATTAATGTTTTTTCTGAAGCTCTTTAATTTTTTCGATCGGCAACCCAGTCATACGGTTAACCCATTTTATTAATTCAGCTTCATTTAATTCTGATTGTCTGTCAGCCAAAAGCTTTTTTGCAACATCGATCTTAGCTCTTTCTTCCAATTTTTGTGCAATTGTCATTACTTTATCCTCAACTTTTGATGAAAAATCACTGTGCAGCGTTGACCAAAAGTGCTCTTCATCCAAAAACTCACTTTCTTTCAATAAATAGTATAATACATCGACAACTTCATCTATGTCACCTTCTTGTTCTAATTGTTTCAATATTTTGATCAATATTTGATCATAAAATGTCTGTAGATTACGATCAAATACATGTTTTAATGCCATAAGTAATGCAACACCCCTGACACTATGCTGAGCCTGATTTCGAAGCACGTCATCTTCTATTGCAGGGAGATCGATTAGAGGAAAGGGGCTCGTAAAAAGCGTACTAAATATTTCTTTTGATTGATTGGGCTTAATAAGATCACTTAGGGTTAATGAATGACTATAAGGTTTGTCACCATTGTAAACCACCAGTGGATACTTATGTTCTACATAACATAAGGTTCCTTATGATGCGTAATTATTTATGTGTTGTTTAGGTACTCCTTTTCTGAATAAAAAGCAATTTTTATTTTTTCAAAACCACATAATATTTTTATAACTTTGGTGTAGTATAGTAATTGTCACGATTGAAAGTTTAACAGGAGGTAAATTTATGTTTACTTTTCTGTTTGAGCGTGAGTCTACAATTAATAGACATATATCTGCGCCATTGTTAGCAGAACGTCAAAAATATTTAGAATTATTGAAAGAACGTGGTGTTTCAAGGGATACTCTTCGTAAAATTTCTGCGTGTCTATTAAGAATCGTAGAATTTCTAAATATGGATAGCAATCATAATAAACTATCAGTGCAATGCGTGAGAGATGCCGCAGAACGTTGGTTATGCTTTCAACATAAGAATAAATTCACAAAGGAAAAGAGAAAAAGTATTTTTTTTCAATTAGCAATTCGTTGGTTAACTACATTAGACCGTTTAAAGCAACCACGTGAAGCAAAAAATTCATTATTTTGTAAAATATATAAAAATCCCATAGCACTTAAACGACATTGTAGTAATTATCTACTAAGTGAACGCATAAAGTATTTAAAATACTGGTACGATAATGGTGCAATTAAAACTACTTTACAATTTAAAGCACAATATCTATTAATTACAATGAAATATCTCAATTTTTATCAGCCAAGAATGGTAACGCTAACCGAAGTTGAGAATGCAGCAAATCACTGGGCCAGAGAAAAGAAATCAAAATATTATATGAAGAATGGGTTTTTAAAATCCGCAAAGAGAAACTTTATTCAAGAGGCTGTTAGCTGGTTGAAAATGATTAATTGTTTAAAAAAGCCTACCATTAAATCACTGCCATTCGAAAAATATTTAAATTTTTACATTGAATATATACGTCAAGAGAAAGGGCTGTCAGAAAATACAATAAAATTGTTCTCTCTGCATATTAGACAATTTTTGATTGATATTAGTAATGATATTGCTTTATTTAAAAATATAAATCCACTCATTATAGATAAAGTATTGGAAAAAAAATCGAATCTTTATAATTGGAAAAGAAACACAATTCAATCTTATGGATCATCAATTAGATCTTTTCTAAAATTTGCAGAAACTCAAAGATGGTGTCGAAAAAATTTAGCTGATTCTATTAAAATACCTCGTGCATACAAATATGAGTCATTGCCTTATTTCGTTGGCTGGGATGATGTCAAAAAAATATTGGCCGATACTAAGAGCAACAACCCATCTGAAATTAGAAATCGTGCGATCTTAATGTTGCTATCAATTTATGGCATGAGATGTAGTGAAGTTGCAAAGCTTAAACTAAGCGATATTGACTGGAAAAATGAATGTTTTTATTTAATTCGCGCTAAGAGTTCAAGTCCTCAAGTATTTCCACTTATAAGAAGTGTAGGTGACGCGATATTGCGCTATATAAAAGATGTTAGACAAAACGATAGTTCACTTAGAGAAGTTTTCTTAACCAGACGAGCTCCACATCGTTGTTTAAGTCATTGTGCTATTTATGAGTTCGTATCTAAAAAAATCAAAAAACTCAATCTTAATATTAAACACTATGGATCACATGCATTAAGGCATGCTTGTGCAACTCATTTAATTAATGAAGGTATTTCGCTTAAAGAAATAAGTGATCTCCTAGGGCATAAGAATCTTGATACAACAAGGATATATGCAAAAGTTGATCTAATTAATTTGCGGAAAATCGCTGAGTTTGACATGAGGAAATTATTTTGAAACTAAAACAGCTTGTTACGCAATATATCGTATACAGAAAATCGCTTGGCGAAAAATTTACAACAAGCGAGATATATTTAAATATTTTTTGCAAATCAATGAAATCATCAATAGACATTAAGGATATTACAAAAAAAGAAATAAATAAATTCCTTTATAGAAATACAACAATAATCAAATCAGGATGGTTTTCGAGATTCAATGCATTAAAAGGATTGTATAAGTATGCATTAGCACGGCAATATGTTAAGACTATTCCATTGCCTTACATATTACCCAAGTATCATCAATGTTTTTCTCCATATATATATTCCAAAAGTGAACTGAAACATATTTTTAGTACAGCACTAAGATATCCAAAAAATAAGATTTGTACTTCGCCTCGTACCGTACAAGCTGTGCTTGTTCTGATCTATGCTTTAGGGTTGCGACGTAGCGAAGCGTTAGCTATCACAATTGGTGATATAGATATGAGAAATTCGTTTGTATTAATAAATAATTCTAAGTTTTACAAATCACGTATTGTCCCATTTAACAAAAAAATTAAACTATTTCTTGAAAAATACTTACAATGGAGAATTCGTCACAATCAGTATTATTCATCTAGATCACCTTTATTTCTTGGAAAAAATGGAGAAATCCTTAAAGCAGACACATTACATGGAATTTTTCAGCAAATTCGAAAAAAAGCAGGAATCTACCGAAATAACAGTGATTTTCAACCAAGGATACATGATCTTCGTCATTCTTTTGCAGTTCACAGATTACTCATCTGGTACAAAAAAAATAAAAATATTAATGAACTTTTACCAATATTATCAACATACATGGGTCATATAAGCATTGCTAGCACAACACGTTATCTTACAATTACAGACGAGCTTCTTAAAAAAGCAGGAGAAAAATTTGAAAAATATTTTGCAGGAGAAAAAATATGAGCACTCACTATCTAGGATCTTGGATAAAACGTTTTTTATTAGAATATTTAATAACTACAAGAAATTTATCAAGGAACACTCAAAAAAAGCTACAGAGATACATTTAAATTATTACTCCCTTATTTGGCAAAGAAAACAAAAAAATCGATCGATAAACTACTTCTTGAAAATATGAACTATAAATATATAAAATCTTTCCTTTCAAATCTAGAAGAAAACCGCAAGTCATCATTTTCAACTCGCAATCAAAGACTTGCAGCAATTCATGCATTTTCAAAATTTGTTGGCCTTAATAGTCCTGAGCATATCACCTGGTATCAGGAAATACATAACATTCCATTTAAGAAAGCAAAAAATCGGCTCATAAACTATCTAGAAAAGGATGAAATGGATGCTTTGTTAAATGCTCCCGATAGAAAAACTAGTCAAGGTAAACGTGATTATGCATTGTTATTATTTCTATATAATACAGGCGCACGTGCTGATGAACTTGCCAATTTAACAATTGCAGATTTAAATATTGATTCTAATAAAAATAATTTACATACAGTTCTTATTAGGGGAAAGGGTGGCAAGGAACGACGCTGCCCGCTGTGGCAGCATACTGTCACTGAATTATGTTCATTGATCTCAAAGCGCGGACAAAATGATCATGTGTTTATTAATCGCTGTAATCAACCAATAACTCGTTTTGGTATTTATGCCATGGTAAGGAGATATGTTGAAAAAATAGCTGAAAAGCTACCTGAAATAAAAAGAAAAAGGACAAGTCCACATACGATACGCCATACTGCAGCAACACATTTATTACGAGCTGGCGTGGATATCAATACAATCAGAGTGTGGCTGGGTCATGTTTCCATAAATACAACAAATATTTATGCAGAAATCGATTTAGATATGAAAGCCAAGGCTTTAGC
>JABDEF010000063.1 GCA_013287235.1 Gammaproteobacteria bacterium | reverse complement strand
ATTTTGTCACGAAACGTGGGCAGTGCCGCGGAAAAAGTTCAAAAATTTCTTGGACGCAAATTGAAACCGGTTCTGCGATTACTTGGAAATATCCCAGCGTCATTTTGCAGGGCGATCATTCCGTCGGTGAATTTTATTCTGTGGCGTTGACCAATCATCATCAGCAAGCGGATACGGGCACGAAGATGATTCACATTGGGAAAAATACAAAAAGCACGATTATTTCCAAAGGTATTTCTGCAGGGCATGGTCAAAATACTTATCGTGGGTTGGTGCGAATATTACCGACGGCGACGCATGCTAGAAATTATACGCAATGTGAGTCCTTACTATTGGGAAGCACGTGCGGAGCGCATACATTTCCAACGATCGATGCAAAAAATGAAACAGCACATATTGAACATGAAGCGAGCACCTCAAAAATTGGCGAAGATCAATTATTTTATTTAAGACAACGCGGATTAAACGAAGAAAATGCTGTTTCTATGATTGTGAATGGATTTTGCAAGCAAGTATTTAATGAATTACCCATGGAATTTGCCGTTGAAGCACAAAAGTTATTAGAAGTCAGTTTAGAGGGGAGTGTGGGTTAGTGTTAAAGATTAGAAATTTACATGTTTCCATTCTTGATGAGAAACAAAAATCAAAAGAAATTTTGCGCGGTATTACACTGGATATTCTGCCAGGCACAGTGCATGCCATCATGGGCCCGAATGGTTCTGGAAAAAGTACACTTTCGAATGTGATAGCGGGTCGTCCGGGATTTGATATTACGGCGGGCGAAATACTTTGGGATGGAAAAAATCTTTTGGATTTATCCGTTGAAGAGCGTGCCATACAAGGTATTTTTTTGGCATTTCAATATCCGGTTGAAATTCCTGGTGTGAATAATATGTATTTTCTGAAATCCGCAGTAAATGCATTAAGAAAATATCGAAACTTACCCCCCATTGATGCGATGGATTTTTTAAAGTTAATTAAACATAAAATCAAAGATGTTGGGATGGATGAAAAATTTTTAAGTCGAGCGGTGAATGAAGGATTTTCGGGTGGCGAAAAAAAACGCAATGAAATATTACAAATGCTGATGTTGGAACCCCGATTTGCCATTTTAGATGAAACGGATTCAGGACTCGATATTGATGCGTTACAAATGGTGGCTAAGAGCGTCAATCATTTGCGTCATCCGGAAAGAAGCATCATGATGATAACGCATTATCAACGATTATTAAATTATATTGTGCCAGATGTCGTGCATGTCATGGCAAATGGTAAAATTATTCAATCTGGCGGAAAAGAATTAGCGCTTCTCCTCGAAGAAAAGGGTTATGGGTGGATAGAGCCTCAGGGGGACTTATGAACCCTATTTCTTTTGTATTCAGTGATGGCCAATTTGCGAGAAAGCAATCCACGCTTAAAGCATTGCTTCGAACGATTCAATTTCGTTATCATTCAAAACGCATTTATTTACACATTCCTAAAATGCTTGAAATATCGGAGCCCCTGCAATTTGTTTTTTTAGGAAAAAAAGATTACGCAATGGAACGTACCATTATTTTGGAGGAAGAAAGTAAAGTGAGTATTTTTGAGGAGTATGCTTCTCATGAAAAAAGTACTTACCACACAGAAACGAAAACCCATATTATTTTACATAAAAATGCAAGACTCGATTTTTATAAATTACAAAAAGAAAGTGTGGATGCAACGCACACGGCAAAGGGACGCATTGAACAAGCGGAAGGAAGTGCTATGCAGATTTTTACGTTGGATTCTGGAAGCCTGAATGCGCATCACGAATGGCAAGTACAATTAAAAGAAAAGCATGCTGCATGTGCTTTGCATGGACTTTATCTCTTAAATCAAGATCATCAACATATTAATCATCATATCCATGTAGATCACCAGGCACCTTTTGGGAAGAGTGCCATGTTTTACAAAGGGATTTTAGATCAAAAAACACAAGCTTTTTTCAATGGGCGTGTCAAAGTGCACGAAAAAGCCCATCGTATTGAAGCGCAACAAGAAAATCATCATTTATTGTTATCGAAAGAGGCTTCCGCAAAATCTGAGCCTCAACTTGAAATTTACGCCGACGATATACAATGTAAACATGGGGCAACCGTTGGGCAACTGGATCCTGCGTCGCTTTTTTACCTACGTTCTCGAGGGATGGATGAAATAACTGCGCGTCAATTATTGATTGAGGCTTTTGGTATGGAGGTTTTAAATAAAATATCGGATAGCACTATTCGAGATTATATGCAGCGCGAGGTAAATCGCCATGAATAATATCAAAGCGGATTTTCCTATTTTAAAACAAATGATTCATGGAAAACCTTTAGTTTATTTAGATTCGTCAAATACCAGTCAAAAACCAAACGTTGTTTTAGAAGCGATGCAACATTATTATTCGAACGATCATTCGAATGTGCATCGTGGCATCACCGTATTAAGTGGGCGCGCGACTGAACGTTATGAAAATACGCGCAAAAAAATTCAAACGATGTTGAATGCCAAACACGTTTACGAAATTATTTTTACGAGCGGTACAACGGAAAGTATTAATTTGGTAGCAAATAGTTATGGGCGTACGCATTTTACGGCTGACAGTGAAGTCATTGTGAGTACGATGGAACATCATTCAAATATTGTACCTTGGCAATTGGCAGGTGCAAAACTTAAAGTGATTCCTATCACAGATGCAGGTGTGATTGATTTAAAAGCTTACGCATCACTCTTTTCGGATAAAACAAAATTGGTTGCTATCACACATGCATCGAATGTGCTAGGTACGATTAATCCCATCAAAGAAATGATTCAAATCGCCCATGCGAGACATATTCCAGTCTTAGTCGATGGTGCGCAAGCATTTTCACACATGTCTCTCGATGTGCAGGATTTAGATTGTGATTTTTATGCGTTTTCTGCACATAAAGCGTATGGTCCGACAGGTGTTGGGGTTTTATATGGGAAAGAAGCCCTATTAAAAAAAATGGCACCCTTCAAAGGTGGTGGTGCGATGATTGAAAGTGTGACGTTTGAAAAATCGACTTTTACAGGACTCCCTTTAAAATTCGAAGCAGGGACGCCAAATATTGCAAATGTCGTAGGATTTCACGCGGCGCTTGAACTTATCGAATCAATGGGGATAGAGAATATCATCCAGCATGAACGTGCATTATTACAATATGCGACTGATAAACTGAGTAAAATCTTAGGCTTAACGATTATTGGAACGGCACCGCATAAAGTCGGCGTGATTTCATTTATACTCGAAGGTGTACATCCACACGATATTGCAACGATATTAGATCATGAAGGTATTTCAGTACGCGCTGGTCATCATTGTGCTATGCCGCTCATGGAACGTTACCGCATTCCCGCGTGTGTACGCGTCTCTTTAGCGGTTTATAATACGATGGATGATATTGATTTATTATGTTCCGCATTAGAAAAAGTGAGGGGCATTTTTCATGTCTGATTTACGTGAATTGTATCAAGAAGTGATTCTTGATCATGGTAAAAATCCCAGAAATTTTGGTACGATCCCACATGCGGGTCTTCAAAAAGAAGGGTTTAATCCCTTATGCGGTGATAAAATTACTTTATATGTAGAAGAAGACGGTGGATTGATTAAAGATCTTCGTTTTGAGGGATGCGGATGTGCGATATCGATGGCGTCAGGTTCGTTGATGACGGAAAGTTTAAAAGGTAAAACGCTTCAATATGCTGAAGAAATTTTTCATCTTTTTCATCAATGTATCATAGGGTGTGTCATGACTGAGATCGAAAAAGAAAAATTAGGTAAATTAACGGTTTTAAGTGGGGTATCTGCATTTCCTTTACGTGTAAAATGCGCAACCCTGGCATGGCATACATTAAAAGCATTATTGCAAAATGATTTGCGTCCTGTGACGACGGAGTAGAGACATGAATCCGATTACATTGACAGATGCAGCGGTTGAACATTTGATGCAAATGTTAAAAAAAGATAATGGCAAAGGGTTTCGTTTATCCATTAAAAAAACGGGTTGTTCGGGTTTTGCCTATGTGCCGTCGATTGTCGATCAAGTAAAAAATGATGATTTACATTTTTTAGCGCGGGCATTACCGGTTTATATTGATCCTGCATGTCTATCTTTTGTATCGGGACTCGTGATTGATTATGTGGAAGATAAAAGTTTAGGTTTAAAACAGAAACGACTCGTTTTTATCAATCCCAACGAAAAAAATCGTTGTGGTTGCGGTGAAAGTTTTACAGTTGAGTAACGCACATGTTTAAAGAAGATTCCATTGAAGTACGAAGAGATGTCAATGCGATGTTAATTCCATCGGGAGATAAAGTCACCGTTAAAAAAGGTGCGCTCGTCATGATTACACAAGCCTTAGGAAATTCTTACACGGTTTATATTAATGGTAATTTAGCGCGCGTAGAAGGAAAAGATGGTGATGCGTTAGGCATGGTTATTTTAGAAGAACCCGACTTTAATATGTTAGATGGCACTTTAGAAGATAAAATTTGGGAAGTGTTAAAAACCTGTTTTGACCCTGAAATTCCCGTCAATATTGTTGATTTAGGATTGGTTTACGAGTGTTATACAGAAATGGTCGATCAAGGTTTTGTGGTACATGTCAAAATGACATTGACTGCACCCGGATGTGGCATGGGGCCTGCATTGGTTGCGGACATTGAGCAAAAAATTCGAACATTGCAGGATGTGAACACTGTAAAAATTGATCTTATATTTGACCCACCCTGGAGTCGCAGTATGATGAGTGATGTGGCGAAGTTGCAATTAGGTATGTTATGAGGTGATGTATGAGCATTCAAGATAAAATCAAAGCACAAATTGAAAATAATTCAATTATTCTTTACATGAAAGGAACTCCACAATTTCCACAATGTGGTTTTTCTTCAAAGGCGGTGCATTTATTAAAATCTTCCGGTGTGGATAATTTTGCATTTGTGAATGTGTTGGAAGATGAGGACATTCGTCAAGGAATTAAGGAATATTCAGAGTGGCCAACGATTCCACAGTTGTATGTGAATAATAAATTTATTGGTGGCTGCGATATTATGACGGAGATGTTTCAAACAGGGGAGTTGCAGACGTTGATGAAGTCAATATAAAGTTCTAGATTTGTCACCCCGCAGGCACGTCGTTCACAATTTATTGAGAATAACAGTATTGTCACGGCCTGCGGGGTGACAGAAGTGACAAATTTATTTTAAGCTAACAGAATTTTTTTCTTTCTCATCTTTTTTTCTAACATATCTGAAATATTTTTTAATTTTTTAATGCGTTGTTTAAAGAACATGACTTCATTTTTATTTTGAAAATAATGTTTGTAAGATGGCAGAGATGTGGCCTCTCTGCAAAAACGCAAAAGGCCTTGTTGTTGAGTCTCAAAACGTTGAACCACTTCATTGTGTAAACGCCCTTGAAATCTGCATTTTTCTTTTTCATAAAAATATTTTACTCTGCTTTTTATTATTTTTTTTACTTCATCTATGGGATACGTTTTATCGTCACGAATATATTTCCACTCTTTTTTGAGATCTATTTTTAATTTTTCTAGTTCAACTTTAAAATCAAGTTCTTGACGAATTAATCCTGTTTTTTCATCGAGATAGGTGAGCATTGTATCGACACCTTTTAAAGCATTGTTGTAAAGGGTTAACACCTCTTTCGCAAGCGTTGACCCAAGTGTATCCTGCATTCTTTGATTAATACTATTATGTTTCCATTCATGGTATGCATGGATTAAATAAAATGTCACTTTTGTCGCAAGTGTCGCTGCAGCAATTACGAGAATAATGGCGACAGGTATTGCAATGAATTCGAATCCTACAAAAAGTGCCATGAAAGTTGTGAAGGAAAGTGCAATGGCGGCGAGCGCAATCATCGCAGTGTAAAATAAGATGATGGCCGCGAGCTTAAATTCACGAACCTTAGGATTGGGTTCAAGACTCGCTTCATAAAGTTCATGTCTTATTGTTCCTAAAACCATGCGTGCAATCGCAAAAAGTACGCGTTTTACATGACTTACTTCTTCAGACATCCTTGTCGCATGTGTTGCAACAAAAAACAAAGCAATATCATTTTCTGTTGATAAATTCATGGTTTGCAAAATTCCAAACGCATCAAGGAATCGTGTGATAAATCGGCCAGCAACGCGTGCGGGTTCTGATGAAATCGTATAGGACCACATTTGATTAAGAGATTGCATCGCGTATTCAGTATGCGTGTAACTCAATTTATTGTCGTGCTGAGATAGAACTGAAAGCGCTTGTTTTGTTTGGATGTGTATAACATTTTCAATGAGTGCGCTTTTGTAGTTTTTAATAAAATTATTTAATAGAGCATCTTGAGGATGTTTTTTTAGAAATGATTGATAGATGGTTTCCGCCATCTTTAATGCGTGTTTACGGTTGATTTCTTGAAAATCAATAGAATATCCGAATGATGTAGTGAATTCATCGAGTATATAATAGCATTCCATGGCAATGCATCGAATAATTAAATCATTTTTTTTATTTTTATTAGATGTTTCATTAAAAATTTCCCTACTGGTTTCTCTTAATAGCGTCAAAAAATGTTGATGTAATTGGTTGCGATGCTTTACATTGATTTTCATCAAAGCAG
>JABDEF010000062.1:7329-7572 GCA_013287235.1 Gammaproteobacteria bacterium | reverse complement strand
AGGACTACCATTAGTGGAATTGAAAGAGAATGCCTATGCTGAAATCGCTGAATATCTTGATGAGGAATGGCATCGCTTTCTGCAGGAGAATCAAATAAACGCAGCATCTACCCAAAACGCCATAGGAATGCATGGGTTTAGTTCCCTCGATGATAACAATAATAGAAAGAAACATCTTATTATCGCTTTTTCTGGATCTCAATTTGGCTCTTTGGAAGAAAGAACAAAAATAGCTAAGAGAGT
>JABDEF010000062.1:0-7229 GCA_013287235.1 Gammaproteobacteria bacterium | reverse complement strand
GATGATAACAATAATAGAAAGAAACATCTTATTATCGCTTTTTCTGGATCTCAATTTGGCTCTTTGGAAGAAAGAACAAAAATAGCTAAGAGAGTTGAGTCACATATATCAAAGTTCTTAAAAGATCTTAAACAGTATAACCCCGAGAAGTGGCAATCATGGGAAAAAGCTGTCGGTGAAATCGAGATAGTGACCGAAGTAAATGTTTCTCCAGAAGGTACTGCGCATCAATACGGTTATAATAAAATACGATGTCTAACTTCAAAAGCGCTAACCTTATTAGATACATTGCCCAAATCTGTTAAGAACTTCACGCAAGGACAAATTATAGTTTGCCAGGGGGAAGTTTACCTCGTATCTAATCATTTTATCCTTCTTCAACCACAGCCTGATAAAACAGTGATTGAAAATTTTTGTCATAAAGATACCGTCGAAAACAGGAAAGCCTTAGCAAACGAAGTTGAGAGAATAGTTTCAAATCACAATGAGGAAATAAGGAATAAACACTTTCCAAATCCCAATTATGTACATAATGCGTTTATTGACCTGTCTATGTTTAATAATGATATAAAAAAATGGGACAGGAGGGGGGGAGAATTAGAAACTAAATGGCCAGTAAAAAATGGTACAGTTGTAATAACAACAAATCCAAAGAACATTTATATAAAAAGCCAGGGGAGATTTAAGCAGTTAGATATATTTAGTAAAGAGGAGCTAGAAGATATAAAAACGCCTAATCAACAAGGACTTCGAGAAAAGTTAGCTGAAAAAATTTCTTCCTATAATGTCAATTTAAAGAAAGGTATATGGCTATCTTACTTTTATAAATGTTGTGATCCTAAATTAGCGACAGAGCGAGAAAAAAGAATGCGGAGTGAACGCGGATATCTGGATGAAGTAGAAATCTATTTTAAAGGTATTTTGAAAGATAAAAACAATGTAATGATACGTATAGGGTGTTGTCAAGAATGCCAAGCAAGAGCGATTGATTTTAGAATGCTGCCGATGGCGACAGTATCTCTTAAAGATGAGAAAAATCAGTCAATAGAATTGACACGTCCGCCAAGTCCAGTGGGTACGACAAAAATGCTAGAAGGAAATCATCTCCCTTTTCAAACATCTGTTGATTGGTTTTGGGCTGAAGCATATTTTCAAATGAAGACAGCAAATACGATAAAAGTAGCAGAAGATAAAAAAAACGAGAGTGTTGAAAGTTTGACAAAGCAAAGGCAAAAAGAATTATGCCATGAAAGAGCGATTTTCCATCTTAATCATGCTATTTCAGCAATACGAATACAGGAGAAAAAATTAATCCATGAGGATTTTTTTACATTGGCTCAACTCTATGAGTGTAGAGCGACACAAAAAAAAGTACTTGGATTTCAAGATGATAAAAATGATCTTATCATAGCTCACCAATATTATAAAAAGACAATCGACCATTTTAAACGAGAATGTAAAAGCCTTACTGGAAATATCCAGAATAGCCCTCTGGGCACACAAGAACGAGCGTATTATTTTATGCAACGGGCAAAAATGCGTTTACGATTGCAGAAAACTTATAATCGCTGTTTAAAAGTAGTGGATGCTAAAGAGAAAGCAAGCTATGTGCAAGCGGTAGAAAAATGTAAGCAATGCCAACGTAGAGATACGCTTGCATCTTATGATAATACGATTCGGTATTATTTGGGTGCTGCTAATCAACTCGATGCTTCAATTCAATCTCCAACGACAGCTTGCGCTGCTTATCTACAATTAAGCGATTTTTATGCCAAGATATCGGGTTGTGTATCGCAAGATTCCTCACGAATAAAAACGAGCGGAGACTATCTTGAGTTAGCTAAAATCTACGCCGCTATTGCGGGTTTATTATTAAAAGAGAGTCAACTATCTCAACAATCGCATGCAATTTTGGGAGGGTGGAGGCAGGAAAAGATAAATAATTTTGAAGCTTTACACATGGCTGCTCAAGATTTAATAAGGCGAAAAAGCCAATTAAATATACCCTTTACGACGGGAGATGCTTTTTTAAGCTCATGGGCGCCACAATCTTTAGACTTTTGGATCCAGCAGCAGGATATGAAAAATACTATTCCGCTTACACGGAACTTTGGTAGCCGTTTTTGAAATTCCATAAAATAAATCAAATTATTTGCAAATTAAACGAGGTATTATGAGTGTTGGTAGAGGAATAGTCACAGGATTACCATTAGTGGAATTGAAAGAGAATGCCTATGCTGAAATCGCTGAATATCTTGATGAGGAATGGCATCGCTTTCTGCAAGTGAATCAAATAGACGCAT
This sequence comes from Gammaproteobacteria bacterium, assembly GCA_013287235.1. The sequence goes on along the minus strand of JABDEF010000062.1, from coordinate 4,926 downwards.
CTAGCAAAAACACCATAGGAATGCACGGGTTTAGTTCCCTTGATGATAACAATAATAGAAAGAAACATCTTATTATCGCTTTTTCTGGATCTCAATTTGGCTCTTTGGAAGAAAGAACAAAAATAGCTAAGAGAGTTGAGTCACATATATCAAAGTTCTTAAAAGATCTTAAACAGTATAACCCCGAGAAGTGGCAATCATGGGAAAAAGCTGTCGGTGAAATCGAGATAGTGACCGAAGTAAATGTTTCTCCAGAAGGTACTGCGCATCAATACGGTTATAATAAAATACGATGTATAAATCCAGAAGCTCTAAGCTTATTAGATAGAGATACATTGCCGAAATCTGTTAAGAATTTCAACCAAGGGCAAATTATAGTTTGCCAGGGGCAAGTTTACCTCGTATCTAATCAATTTATCCTTCTTCAACCACAGCCTGATAAAACAGTGATTGAAAATTTTTGTCATAAAGATACCGTCGAAAACAGGAAAGCCTTAGGAAACGAAGTTGATAGAATAGTTTCAAATCACAATGAGGAAATAGGGAACAAACATTTTCCAAGTCTTACTTATTTACATAATGAGTTTATTGATCTGTCTAAGTTTAATAATGATATAAAAAACTGGGACATGGAGAGAGAATTAAAAACCCAATGGCCAGTAAAAAACGGTACAGTTGTAATAACAACAAATCCAAAGAACATTTATATAAAAAACTACGGGAGTTATAAGCAGTTAGATATAGTTAGCAAAGATGAGCTGGAAGATATAAAAAATCCTAAACAGCAAGGACTTCTAACAAGGTTATCTGAAAAAATTTCTTCCTATAATGTAAATTTAAAGAAAAATAAGTGGCCAATTTTGCGTTATAAATGTTGTGACCCTAAATTAGCTGCAGAGCGAGAAAAAAAAATGCGGAGTGAACGCGGATATCTGGATGAAGTAGAAATCTATTATGGAGCTATTTTGAAAGGTAAAAACAATGTATTAGTACGTATAGGGGATTGTCAAGAATGCCAAGCAAGAGCGATTGATTTTAGAATGCTACCGATGACGACAGTATCTCTTAAAGATGAGAAAAACCAGACAATAGAATTGACACGTCCGCCAAGTCCAGTTGGTACGACAAAAATATTAGAAGGAAATCATCATCTCCCTTTTCAAACATCTGTTGATTGGTTTGTTACTGAAGCGAATTTTCAAATGAAGACAGCAAATAGTATAAAAATAGAAGAAGATAAAAAAAACGAGAGTTTTGAAAGTTTGACAAAACAAAGACAAAAAGAATTATGCCATGAAAGAGCGATTTTCTATCTTAATCACGCTATTTCAGCAATACTAGAGAAAAAACTATTAACTTATGAGGACTTCTTTAAATTGGATCAACTTTATGAGCTTAGAGCGACACAGAAAAAAATACTTGGATTTCATAATGTATTATTTTCTAAAGATATCACTACCCCTATTGAAAATCCTGATAGGACAATAAACTTGTCAGCGCAACAAGAAGAAAATAAAAAACTTGAGTCTCAGTCGACTCCATTGATGGCACCATATCCAACAAAGATAAATCAGAAAACAGAAATACAAAAAAAATCGTTAACACTGCATCAGAGTCCAAGCAGTTCTTCTCAAATATTCATCAATCCAAACCCTCAGGAATCAGGAAAAAAGATAAAACAACAGCAAAAAAGGCTATCCACTCCTTCAAATCGTTTCGATCTCCTAAAAAATGAAACCGAGGATCAACCGCAGAAAAAAACAAAATATAAAAAATTTCATCATTTCCAAGAAGTAAAACAAGTCGAAAAATCGAGATTAAAGAAATCGGAGGTGAAAGTGGAAATAGAAAAAGTCATAATCGATTTTTTTGATACATATGAAAAACAATACAAAGGAAAAATTTCAAATCTGAATCGAATTAAGCAAGATTGTATAGCATACTATAGGGATCAGTATATTGAGTATGTTTATAAAAATAAAGTAATCGACATTCAGACTAGTATCCAGCTATCTTTAAGGGAAAAAGCCTCTTGGTTTCGATTTTCTTGTTGTAAGAAGACATTGATTTTAGACAAGACAAGTTTGGCTCAGAACCTTCATAAAGAGATTTTTGATATGTAAAAAATAAAATGCTGGAAGTGTCATTTAAACTGCGGTTGCGGAATTCGCGTAAAAAGCGAGCATAACAAATTCATTTTTACACAACATATCTCACACAACACAGTAAGCGCCGCAGGATATGAAAAATAATATTTCTCTTACACCGAAAGTTTGACGATGCAAAAACGAAAGGAATTACACCATGAAAATGCGATTTTCTATATTGATCAAGCTGTTTTAGCAATACGGGAGAAAAAATTATTAAACTATGAGGATTCCTTTAACTTGGCTCAGCTCTATGAGCTTAGAGCGACACAAGGAAAAATACTTGGACTTCAACAATATGAAAATGATCTCATTACAGCGCAACAATATTATGAAGAGATAATCGATCATTTTAAAGAAGAATGTAAAAGTCTTACTGGAAATATCCAGAAAAGTCATCCGGGAACACAAGAAGCAGCTAGTTTTTTTAAACAACGCGCAGAAATGTACGTACAATTGCAGCAAACTTACAATCGTTATTTAAAAGTAATGGGTGATGAAAAAAAAGCAATCTATGAGGAAGCGGTAAAAAACTGTAAGCGATGGCAACATATTGATATTATTGCATATTATGATAATACTATTCAGTCATTATCTCGCGTCGCTTTATCGCCGAGTGACAATATTGAAATAGCCAAAAAGTATCAGGAACTGGCATTGTATAAGAAAGAGTTAAAAGAACCCTATAACACTGAAATAAATCACGCGATGACATATTATTTACATGCTGCTATTCTATTCGATACTTCAATTAAAGCTTCAGAGACAGCAAAAGATCACGATGTTTATCGACAATTAAGCGATTTTTATGCCCAGTTATCGGATTGTGCATCGCAAGATCCCTCACGAATAGTAATGAGCGGACATTATCTTGAATTAGCTAAAACCTACGCTACCATTAATGTATTGTTAAAAGAGAGCAAATTACCTCAACCATCGTATGCCGTTTTGAGGGACAGGCAGCAGTTAAAAAAATTTCAAGCTTTACAGGCAGCTACTCAAGATTTAAAAAAACGAAAAAGCAATTTAAATATATCCACTATGGGGGGAGATGCTTATTTAAACGCATGGGTGTCACAATTTTTAGACTTTTGGATGCAGCAGAGTATAAAAAATACTCTTTCTCTCACACCACGGCCACGGGACGTTGGCCATTTTTGAAATTCCACCATTTCAAATATTGCTATTGTGTATTTTTTAACAAATAAGTATAATAAAAAATCATTTATAGCATATGCGAACATTTACTATGCAATCTTATACATTTAACATCCAGGAAGAAAAAAATCTCGTTCTTTCTATTGCTGAAAATCTTGTATTAAATGAAAAAAATCAATTGCGAATGAAAAAACTAAAAAATCCTTTAATAGATGCATCCACAATGATGGCTATCTTTTTTGCTATCTTTAATGAACCTAACAATAGCTTGGCAATAGCTATTGTAAATACAAAGTTTCCTGATGATGGTGATAGGAGGGAAAAAATAATAAAAGTGCAAAACTTTTTGAAAGCGGTGATTGACAAAGAATATCAATTTGAAAGTCGTTACATCTATGAATATGCGGAGTTTGAGGCTTCAAAAAATACCTTTATTCCCTTGGTTTATCAAAATGATTATAAAGATCACATCATTGCGCTTAACGATCAATTAAAGATAGATGAAAAAGAAATGATTCGTTTATATTATTTAGCCGCAGAAAAAAATAATTTCTCAGCATTATTCAATCTGGGATTGGTTTACTCCGAGAATGACATACCTATTGAAAATAATTGTCAAGAAGCAATTCGTTTATATCGTAAGGCTTCTGATCAAGGCTTTGCGCCCGCACAAAATAATCTTGGATATCTGTTGGATGATGCCAAAGAAGCATTTCTTTTATATCAAAAGGCTGCAAATCAAGGCTTTGCGGCTGCACATATTAATCTTGCCGTTGCGTATCTGGAGGGTAATGGGGTAGAACAAGATTATAACGAAGCCGTTCGTTGTTTTCGCAAGGCTTCCGATCAAGGCAACGGTCCGGGACAACTAGATCTTGATCGAGCACTTATAAAAACTGCCATAAAAGGCGATCCAAAAAACCTAAAGGAATTAGTTGCTCTCGGAGCAAATATCAATTATCAAGACGAAGATGGTGATACTGCACTGATTGAGACTGCCAAAGAGGGCCATACAGAGGCTGTACGCATGTTAATAGATCTTAAAGCCGATGTGCATTTAACAAACGAAGGGCTCAATGCACTCGGGTACGCTATTATAGAAGGGAAGGAAGAGATAGCACTCTACTTAATAAAAAATGGTGCTAATATCCATTATCAGAACGCAAAGGATAGCTATTGTACCGCTCTCCTTTATGCTGCTGAGAGCGGCTGTGCAAGGGTCGCTCGCGAATTAATAGAACGTCGCGCCGATATCAATTATCGAAATCGCAGGGGTGAGACCGCGCTCAGTTTGGCCCTCAAGCATCTACACCATGGCATTGTTAAACAATTACTTGATTTGATGCCTACAAAAACAACTCCTAATAAATCATTTAACGAAAAAGATAAAAAACAAAAAAACGATATAAATCCATCACAAGGAGCAACACTTCCCAAACCTAAGAAAGTTAAAAAATCACAAGATTTAGAACAAAACGTCACTGAACACGATTTACTTTTACAGCAGAAAAGGACCTTATCTCGTGAATGGGAACAGCTGAATGATGTGTTTGAGGAAAAATATGAAACTTATAAAAACAACCGAAAAAAATTCAAAGCATTGGATAAAAAATTAAGTATT
>JABDEF010000061.1:6382-7876 GCA_013287235.1 Gammaproteobacteria bacterium | reverse complement strand
ACACCTTTCGTGCTATATGGAGTGCGGGCGATGTCATCGGGATATCCTCTGAAAATCTACTTCCACAACATCAGTTGATTCATGAATATTTAGTTGCAGCCGAATTAAAGGAAAAAGAAATCCAAAAAATTTCCATTAAATGTAGAGGAGATTTTATCAGAAAATTAAAACCCGAATTGACCATGGATTTGATTGAATCAACACCTGATATTACAGAAGTGAATTATTATGAGAGCAATCAGAAAGAACTAGATCGTACCATACAAGCTTTTAACAATAAAAAATTAAAGAATGGCAGATTAGCCATGATAAAATTGAATAGTATTAAAACAAATGCGGAAGACGCACAATTTTTAACTGATATTAAACAAAAATTTATCGTTAACATACCAACCACAAAATTAACACATAGTGTTTTATATAAGCCCTCTTCAGATACAAACAAACAAAAAACGGATGCAAAATCGACAAAATCACGTTTTAATTTTTGTTGTTGTAACATTTTGTAAACTCTTCTATTCACCCCCTTTGCAAAAGGGGGTCGTCGAGCGCAGCGAAAAAAAAAGACTCTCGATTAGCGGCTTTACACAATTTTTTTTATTTGATAAACAGCAAACTGGATTTTCTTAAAATATACTACCTTAATAATAATTGAAAAATTTAAAAATGGTGATCGGTTTCGCTATTACTATGGGAAAGCACAAGCTGTGTTAGAAACATCAGAGAATCAATATGATATCATTATTGATATGGCCGGTGCTTACGTTTATTCTTTTGATAAAATAGGTAAGCGTTCACGACCTCGTTTTTAACAACCTCCCCCACGCTCAGGGCCCATTAAAATCCCCTCTCCCGGAGCGCTTTTTGCGAGGGGAGAGGGGATTTTAATGGGTCAGCCCTGCCCCCACGCTCAAATCCTATGAAAACTATTCGTTGCTTATTCAAACATTCACTGCTTTTGTGTCGCTATGCTTCTTTTAAGCATAAATTCAATGTCTTTATTGGCATTGATATATTTAAACACGATATCCGGATGTAGATTGGAATAAACACGAAATATTTCATCCGCAAAACCTTGTCCAACTAATTTAATATCTGAGAAATCTAATGTTACATATTTAAATTTTTCTAATCCAATTGTGATTCTTTTTGCTTGGGAACGAGACATTAAAATTTCCTCACCTACTTTAGATAGTTTAACAATAATATCAGTCCGATCAAATGCCAAACTTTCTTCATCTTGATATTTTTTAAATATCTCAGTTAAATTTCTATTTGAAGTTTCTTGAATTGACATAATTATTTTTGTACCAATTTTATGATCCTTAAAGCTCATCATACTCCAATCATTTTCTATATTATCCCGTATAAAATAGATTTGATTTGCAAATATTTCAAAAATATCAAATGCTCGGGAAGTAAAAAATACACTTTCCCCTGTATGGTGTACAGGATCAGTTGTCATTTTGCCTTTACTAAGCTGAAGGATGCTAC
>JABDEF010000061.1:0-6372 GCA_013287235.1 Gammaproteobacteria bacterium | reverse complement strand
TTCTAATATCATCCAATTGAAAGTAATCATAAATATTCTTAAAAATACCTATCCCATCATCTTCAATAGAAATAGATAATTTTTTATTCTTGAAAAAGGTAGAAACAATGATTTTTTTACCACGTGAATGATCAATGGCATTATTGAAAATTTCTGTAAAACCATATACACATATATTGCTCACATTTTCTGACATACAACAAACAACATCTTCAATATCATTTTTGAATACGATGAATTCAGAAAGTGTAGGTGAAGTTTTATAAGAAAATTCTCGATTCAATTGACTGGGTAAATAGTATTTCACACTGTTCGTGATACCACTTTTAAGAAGTTTTTTTTGATCAAGCAACTTATTTAAATGTCTATGAATTGTCATTCTCGAAACATTAAAATGAGCAGCAGCATTCTGAACAATATCACGAGAATGACGCAATACATTGTTTAATATATATTTTTTAATTTCTTTTGCTTGATTTTTCATATATAACTAGTTATAAATTAAGTTATAATCAATTATAATATGACCGCCATTGAAAATCAATAGGGAAAAAGCATTTACACCCCCCTTTTGCAAAGGGGGTGAATAAAGGAATAGTTATTTCATTTTTTTAAGCCACAATTTTGCTTTCGAGCTAACTCTTTCAAGATTTAACACGGTATTCAGTGCATCCTTTTTCAAAGCGTCTTCATCGCCACATATTTCTTCTAATAACGCATTCCAGCGGTTAAGTACCTCTGAATCAGAATCTATCCCTACACGATCCAAAATAGTGATAGCCCTATGCATTTGATACGCAGTAATGGCTTTATCTAACCATTCTACACATTCCTTAGTTAATCCATGTTCTTCACCACCCAAACCGCCTTTAAATCCTTTATCCCAAATGGATTTCCGCAAAGAAAAATGTTCTTTCGTATAAATGGCATTTACCCATTCCATACAACGCTTGCCCAACTGGATGCCGATTTCACTCTCTGGATTTTTATCTAAATTCGCATGAATGGTTTTCGCCAAATCCGCCCATTTTTCTTCAAACGCTTTTTTTTCACTCGGACTGAAGCGTTTTTCTAAATCTTTGGTAAAATGCGCATAATCCTTTAACTCTTCTTGACTTAATGCTTTACCTACCCAAGTTTTTTCGAGTTGCTGTGTCATATGATAAACCTCAATTAATTGAATAATCGTTTGCCAAGGAATAGATTTATCGTGACTACAATCCGAAATAATCTTTTGCAAGACTCGACTCGCACTCAATAATTGTTTGGCTTTTTCTTCTAAAAAAGTGGATTGCACCGCAAAATGATCTATCATATTTGCATTGGTTTCCAATAATTTTTTGATTTCCGCTAAAGAAAACCCAAAAAATTTAAGCGCGATAATCTGTTGTAGTTTCAATAAATCTTTTTCAGAGTACAAGCGATAGCCGTTAGGTAACCGAACAGAAGGTTTAAGTAATCCAATACGATCATAATGATGCAGTGTTTGCACCGATATGTGCGTTAATTGACTTAAATCTTTCACGTACCATTCCGCCATCGTTTTTTCCTCTTCCATAAGCACCATAAGGTATATAGCAACTATAGAGTCAAGTCTTTTTTTTGTCGCCGCATGAGATACAAACAAACCAACGCAAAAAATAAATATATCGGCAATAAACTCAATGCAATATGATAATGCTGTAAAGAAAATACATGTATTTGATTCAGCACTTTACCATCCCAGAGCATATCTAATATTTTACCGATCAAAGGCTCCGTAAACGATCCAAACAATGCATCACCCGTATTAATCAATGCAACCACCGTTGCCGCAAGATGAATGGAATTCAATGACTTACCAAAGGGAAAACTCAGCATAAATACGCCCGTCCCTAATCCAAAGGTAAAAAGAAAAAAGCCAAATAGCCATAAAGGAAGTTCAACAACATAGATGGCAAATAATAAAGAAATCAATCCCACCCAAGTGCCCGCAATCATCACTTGTAAACTATTGCCGGTTTTTCCTGCAATAAATCCAAATAAAGGGCCTCCGAGAGCGAGCCCCAAAAATATGCATGAGGTATATAGCGCCGCTTCTGTTGATGTTAAATGATGCGCCACTTCAAAAAAAGGATTCCCCCATAAACCGCCTAAAACAGCAATGGGTGTAAATGCTAAGCCACTATAAAATGTGAGTAACCAATTTTTTTTGTCTTTGAGTAAAGCAACCACATCTTTAAATTGTATCCCAGCGCTTTCAGTTTTCAGTGGCTGAATCAAAGGATTTTTATCTCTGGCCAATAATAAAAAAAACACCGCAAAAACCACGCCAAACAGTCCACAATAGAGGAGACTGTCACGCCAACCCGCATGTGTTACCAGGATGGTTAAAGGGACTTGACCGCATAATGCCCCTGTCATCGCAGCGGTTGCAAGCAATCCATCGACAAATGCGACTTGATTTGGACGAAACCAAATCGCTGACATTTTCATATAACTCACGGTGGCAAAAGCAGTCCCTGCACCCATGAGTGCTCTTGCTAATTGTGCAACGATAAGTGAGTGTGTATTTGAAAATAATAAAGCGCCGGTTGCACATACCAGAATCGCAAATGTGGTTAAATAACGCGGACTAAATCGATCTAACAAGGGCCCCACAAACAATTGCGTCACAAGATACGCATAAAAATACGTTGCCGCTAAATTGCCAAGGGCTGCACCATGGATGTGAAATTCTGCCATGAGGTCTTTGGTCATGACACTCGGAGACACTTGTAGGACGTATTTATAAAACAAAAATAAGGCACAGAGGGAAATCACAATCCATGAATAATATTCCCAGGAAACGCTTTCTTTCTCTCTTGTCAGCGTCAAAGCATTTTGGGTGGTCGTCATAAAATTATCTCACAAGTTATTAAATTTATTGGATGTTTTGTGTTTTTTTCTCCTGCCCTAGTGTCACAAAACGATATGGCCACTAGAACAGGCAGGTAATGTCTACGACGACAACGACTTTGACCAATAACAAACGTTGAATGTTTGAAACATTCAGGATGGGGAAATTTTGTATTTTTTCTGTTCGTTTATTCATAATTAAAAAATAATACATGAGGTAGTTGAAAGGTGCAACTCTTAATTTTATTTTAGAAGCCGCTGATGCTGCAATACAGGAAAATCACCCCGTAATTGATGCAAAAATTTGAGGTCTACCTCGCCGCATATCACACCCACCTCTTCGGACATTGACCCTTTGACCTCGCCCCAAGGGTCTACGATCATACTATGACCGTAGGTTTTACGTTGATTGGTATGCAGTCCTGTTTGAGCGGATGCAATCATATACACTTGATTTTCAATTGCACGTGCCCGAATTAAGATATCCCAATGCGCGAGTCCTGTGATATAGGTAAAAGCAGCAGGCAGTGCCACGATTTCTGCACCACTGCTTTGGATTTTTCGAAACAATTCAGGGAAACGTAAATCATAACAAATCGCTAATCCTAATTTTCCATACGGCGTATCAAGCGTCATGATTTGATTGCCTGGAGTAATGGTATCCGACTCACGGTGTCTTTCTTGATGCTTGCGTAAATCCACATCAAATAAATGGATTTTATCGTAACGAGCAACTAAAATGCCTTGATCATTATAAACGAGACAGGCTGCAAAAATTTTTTTTGGATTGTCTGGATCCTTTAAAGGAATGGTGCCACCCACTAGCCAAATATGATTTTTTTTTGCGGTATCACGTAAAAAATCTTGAATACGCCCCTCTCCAAATTCTTCTGCCACATTCACTTTATCCATGGGATTCAATCCCATGATGGCAAAATTCTCCGGTAAAACCACTAATTTTGCGAGTTTCCTTGCTTTTTGAATGAGATGCTCTGCCGTTAACAAATTTTCATCGATATGTTGATTCGATGTCATTTGTATTGCTGCAACATACGTCATACGCCCAATCCTTCACTTTCTATTACCGCATCCTTTTTAGGAGAATATAATAAGAAAGGTGGTAGACAACAAATCAGAATACCTAAAATTAAAATGACTTCATATTTCAAAATATTACCCAATTCCACTTGGCTTGGCGGTAAAAATCCAAGAATAATCGCCCCCATACACGTCAAAATACCGGTACCACACACTAACCAAACACCCATCTTACCGCCCGGGATTCTAAAACTACGTTCTTTATTCGGATGTGTGTAACGTAAACGAATGGCAGCCGCGAACAATAAAATATAAAAAAGGAGTGCTAATTGGGCAGTTAAATTAGATAAAACCCAATAGGAACTATTCACACTCGGCATGATAAAAAAGACGAAACAAAGGACTGTCACAATCACGCCTTGCACGAGCAACATACCGACAGGCATATTTTCTTTATTGCGACGGACAAATATTTTAGGTAAACGATTGTCTTCACTTGCAACCAACATACCGCGTGCGGGTCCCAGAATCCAAGTGGAGGCGCCACCCATACTTCCAATGATAATCAAAAGTCCAATCAATGGAATACACCACGTCATATGGTAAGCATTAAAGAAAGTGGTAAACGCATCCATTAATCCAGAGACTAAACTCAATTCATCTTTAGGAATCACAATCGTAATGGCAAGACAAGCAAATATTAACGTTGCTAAAATGATAAGCGAAGAATACAGTAAAGCGCGCGGAAAATCTCGACTGGGATTGCGTACATCGGAAGCATGTACCGCAGCCATTTCAATGCCCATGAGTCCAAATAAAATATTGGTTAAAAATGCAAGATTATCCACATGCGAAAGATTAGGAAAAAAATCTTGAACAGTAAATTGGATATGGCTCGGTTTATCTAAATAAATCCATGCAAACCCTAATCCTGCAATGAATAACATCGGCAAAATTGTACCGATAATAGCACCAATCACACTTATGAGTGTTGAAATTTTTAATCCTATACAATTTAATAATGTGGCAAACCAAAAGGCACTCAAAATCACAGAGAGCATAAAGACTTTATTTTCCACCAATGAAGGATTTATTAAATAAGCAACAATCCCTGCCATAAAAGTAAAAATCGTCGGAAACCAAACAACGTTATAAATCCATTGCAACCAAATAGTCAAAAATCCCAAACGCAACCCAAACGCTTCTCGAACCCAAACATAAACGCCGCCCGCATTCGGCCATCCCGTTGCGAGTTCCGCTGTCACTAAAATTGTCGGAATAAAAAATAAAATCGCACCGAGTATGTAAAAAAATACCAGTGCAAAACCATATTCTGCGCCCGCCGTTAAGCTTCGCAAATTATCGATGGCGATCACATTGATCATAACCAGTGTAAATACACTGAGGGCTTTGCCTTTAGATGCTATTTGCATAATGACTTCTCTCGTTTTATAAAGCGTTCATAAATTAAATCATAACCTCCTTGTCCGAGCATGATTGCACGTGCGACACGTCCTATGGTTGTGACACTGACTTTTGTTTCTTCATGAATTTTGCGATACGGCAACCCCGCCTTTACTAAGGCAACCACTCGCCAACGATCCGCCATGGCCTCTAATTCTCCCGGCGTACATAAATCCTCAAAAAATTGCTTTGCCTCCTGCTTTGTTTTTATTAAAGCAATAGATGCATAGAGATCGTTTAAAAATGCATCGCGCTTAGTATTTTGAAGATTTCTCTGTAATTTCATAGTCTTAAACCTGTAATACTGTATTAATACATTAATACATCATGACAGTATATCTCAAAATTTGCGCATGTGTCAATAATTTCTATAGATCTTCAGATATACGTCGTCCCGCGGCTTGTCCGCGGTATCCAGGACAAACTTTCTGGATCCCGCGGACAAGCCGCGGGACGACGACGCTTCTTTCATAGATTCTGTCGATCTAAACGGTATTTTTGAGTGGCTTGATAAAAAGTTAAAACTAGGTTTCACATCCTTAGGCGAAAATCTGACAACGCTTTTTGAAGGACGACGGCAACATCCCATACAACGCGTGAAAAGATCTTGCAAAAACAGCAATGTTCTTGAAAAAAAATTCGATATTCTCCTCCATCTTGATGAAGGGGTTGTATTTTCAGCTTTTCTTTTCATTTCGTTTTCAATCAATTTTTTTTCAGTTTCCTGAATAAACACATGCATATGCTCAACAAGAGGTATCTCAGAAAAAGCTTGATCGCAAATTTGATGAATCTTATTTTTTTTATCGTCATTCAAATTATTAAAACATTTCAAAAAAAATCGTGATTTGCTTTGAAACATCTCTTCTTGCAGCTGTTTCGCGCTTCGCAATGCTGCAGCTTTCGAACTATTTTTTTTTATTATTTTAAAATTTTTAATCTTTGGCTCAAATGCATTTTTTAAAATAACATCAAAAGTATTTTTCCAAGCAT
>JABDEF010000060.1:4168-7907 GCA_013287235.1 Gammaproteobacteria bacterium | reverse complement strand
TTATCTCGAATTTTTCATTTCGGATGGTTTTATCTCAACCTTTGGCTGATCGAAATGCTTGGCTGTACGCGCCGTAAAATGATGCATCGCATTTCGCAGTTTTTTTGATTGAATTTTTTCATCTTTGCCGTCTCGTAAAATATAATTAAGGGTTTTATGGTCTTTCGTAGTCTTAATTTTTGTTAGCATATTAACCGCAGGTTTATAGTCTGGCTGAGTGACCGCATTGAAGAATTTCGTGTATTTATTTCCAACTTTTTTTTGAAATAATTCTTCCAATGATTGCTGATAATATAAAAAAGAAACATGATTGGCGAGATGTTTTGCCTCTAGGTAAGTAAGAGGATGGAGAAAGGTTAAAATTTGAAGAAAACTATCCATGTCCAATTGTTTTCTTTTAACGAGCGCAATACCTTGTAATATCCAAATCTTAATTTCAAGATTCACCCAAGCATTCAATAATTTATCCGTGACTGTATAGCGCTCCTTATAAATTTCACGAAAATGAAATCTATTCACTAATTGATGCAAATCGATATCCTTTATTTTAATTTTTAAACGAATTAAATTTTTCAAAAAAGTATGCCGCATCAAAGGATCTTTGAACTGCAGCAAAGATTGATACGCGCTCAATTGTGTCGGCCAATTCAATGAAAGGTGTTCTTTTAATTCATCACGTGATTTTTTAGAAAATAACTTTTTAGAAAAATTTTTTTTAGCAAAATATTCAAATAATGAAAATTGTCCGTACTCGAGAGCAAGCATTTGTATTTCTTTTGATATTTTCGTTATACTTATTAGCAATGCAGATAATAATCGACATTCTGGATATAATGTATTGCCAGCCTCGGGTAGATTATGCATTAATGTATTTATTCTCTCTTTATTAAAGGTTGTGACAATCCAAGGATGATTAAACGCATTGCTCAGCCTATTTGTGTCATCTTTAAACTGCCATTTGTGATACTTCAAAAAATTTAATGCTAAAAATTTAAATAATTTTTCTGAAGCTGGAATGGCTACAGTAGTCGCAAGATATCGATAGGCATACATAAGCACATAATTTTCAATCACTAATCGTTCTACATATTTCGTAAGGCCATGCATGATCGCGCTCTCTAGTAATTCTTTTAAAAACATATACCTTAAATCCATATCTTCTCGAAAATGGCCACCGACCTTTAACTCCAATCCTTTCATATCCCTGAATAATTTCTTTCGATAATCTTCAGCAGATTTTAAATCAGACATTTTTGCAAACGCTATAGCAGCGCCTTCATCCGTAATAAATGCATTTCTCGCGAGAGAATGAATGGCAAAGGGACTTTTATACAGCACTGCAGCATCTTCGATAGTTTTATCAGAAAATGCTTCTACTTCTTCTATTATTGAGTCGAGTAATTCTGGCTCTTTCTCCAGTCTATCTAATTGGTTTTTTATATGACGAGATTGAAGGGCTTTCTGAATAAATTCGTCATGTATTTTCCTATCATCTACTGAAATTTTTGCTTCATGATTTCCTTTTATCATGGCGTCAAGTAAAATTTCTCGCGAAAAATTATATTTTTCCAGTTGCGTTTCTGCATAAGCGAGATTTTTTTCATAGCGTTCATTTTGAAGGGTTGGTGCATATGCAGCCCCAAAAATAATTTCCATCATGGCGGCGCCACGGCGATTGAGCGCCTCTGCTGCCGTTAAATGACTCTCTGCTGCTAAAAAACTTGCAGGAGTTTTCCCATCATGGTTACACTCATCGATATTCACAAATTTATTTTCAAGCAGTTGGTCTAATGTTTTTTGCCCATCATTTTTTAATGCGGCATCGACGATTTTCTTAAAATAAGGCATAACATTTTCCCTAATGAATTGACAAAAATAATAAAGCATAATCCCCTTAAGTTCAGTATATAGGAATTTCCATTTTAATTCGTCATTGCGAGCCGTGTGCTTTTTACGAGGCGAAGCAATCCAGAAAGCCTTTCTGGATTGTTTCGCCTCGTAAAAAACACTTGGCTCTTTTAGCCTTCTTTTCTTCACTCAGGTTATCAGGCCTGCGTCTCAATAAGGCTAAGATACCTCTATTGCTTTTTTATAATGTTACCGAACGCGCAAGGGACATTGTTTATGGGGAAATTATCGATCGAGTTTTATCTAGAGCAACTACGCAAGCGGCAACAGAGCAAGACTAATACGTAAAAAAGACCCTATATTTTAATAGGATCATAAATGTTTAACTCCGAATAGGTACCGTCAAATTCTGTAAAAAACATCGAAAGTGGATTGACAGATTTTAAGCAAGCTTAGCTTGCACTACCATTTCCTAACCCATCATAGATGGTCCTGTCCGCGCAATGATACCCCCGGCCGCGTTTATAGCTTTAAAGATCTTTTTTCTGCCTGCTGTTTTAAAGTCAAAAGTTGACGTTGCAAATTTTTAGCATATGTTTCGCTATTTTTTGACAATTGCGGAATGAGTTTTTCTATCTTTGAAAATTCATCTGCTAATTTTAATTGATCTTCTTTTGCAGTTAATTTTTCTGCTTCATTCAACCTTGCAACAGCAACATTAAACACTATTTTATCAAGTACAGATTGATTCGATCCCTTATCAACAAATGGAATGACTTCAACTTCTAGGCTCGCAGCCAGTTCGATCACTTGTGAATATTTTTTTTCTTTAACTAAAATAATCATTAAATTTGAATAAAGTGTGAGTTTTTCATTGAAATGTGGTGCTTGGATATTGTTATATAAATCCAATGATTGCTTATAATATTTTTTCGCCGTATCGAATTTATCTTGTTTGAAATAATATGAACCATATTTTTTTAAATGATCGGCCATTTTTTCTGAATATGTTTGTAACGATTTATTTTCTTTCTTATCCAACCCAAATGCAGTCATTAAGTAATCCATACTTTGTTTGAGTTTTTTTAAAACAAAAGGATTGTTTATTTTAAACCCGGTTTTTTCATCCGCTATTTCATTGAAAAGCAGTTGGCTTTTTTTCAACGCATCTGTTAATGCTTCTCTAAAAAGGTTTTCATGTATTGCTTCACCCTTAATAACGAATGACTTATGATAAGCAAACTGTTCGTTTATTCTAGAAATGGCTTCATTTAAGTCCTCTGCGAATGTTTTTTCCAATTTTTCTAAATAGATCCCCTTAATTTCACCATTATCGATATAAAATGCAATATGCATATGTTTCATTCTTACAAGACCATCACGACACGAGTATCCTATGAGAAATTGTTCATTAATATTGGCATCTCCTATTATAATTTTGGTCGGTTTATTTTTATCTTTACTAATATGACAAGCTTTTCGAACCACCTTAGGAACAACTTCAAAAGTATTTATCACTTTCTTGTTAGGATGCTTTCTCGATTCTCGATGCAGTGTTATTTCTTCTATTCCGGCAAACTCGGCAAATATTTGTATGAATTTAAATACTTCTTGATCAGTTAAATTTTTTGATACTTGAGTATAAAAATTGCTCTTGACGGGTGTTTTCATATCTTTAGTCTTCATCAGTGGTTTATATTTGCGACTAACATTCATATAAAAAAAAGGAAGCACTTGCTTATCCCATTTTAACTCCTTTCGCAATTTTTCCATGGTAAGTGCGTATCGGATCGGATCTTCTTTATATGAATAGTTTTTTAAGGATTCCTGAGCATCTTGTAAACGCAGAATATCTGCTAGATTCATGAAGACATGAATGAGTGCATAATGT
>JABDEF010000060.1:0-4158 GCA_013287235.1 Gammaproteobacteria bacterium | reverse complement strand
GCATAATGTGAGTGATTACTTGGATCTTCAGAGACAATTTCTTCAACAAATCCATCTTCTTTCGATTCTTTAACAACAGCACGTTTTGCGCCAGTAGCATCAAACACAATATCTGCTCTGATTTGCGGGCCATTTTCAAGTTTAATCTGACTATTTTCGCCAAAACCGATAAATTTATTTTTAATTATTTTAATGTTGAGTGATTTTGCGTGTTCTCGAAGTTGTCTACCCACATCTTTGATATGACGCATATGAGACGGTGTAATTTGTAAAGGATGAATAGCAGCGGATATTTCTTCAAATACTTTTCCACTAATATCACCTGAACGGATATCGTCATCATGTGATTCCACAATGGTAATATTTTCTGGTGCAACACCTAATTGGACAAGCCTGATTGCATTCGTCAAACCCATCAAGCCCCCTCCCACGATTACAATTGATTTACCTCTCACTGGCGTAAATTTTTCTTCTTCAGTGATTTTCCGGCCAGTAGCCATAATAATTACCCCTCGTTCTTTAATGATTGATAAACAAATATACATTATTTACTATAATAGGTCAATATTTGAACCTCTATTTGAACCTCTATCCATGATTGGCTTTGCGAAGAGCGTCATTTAAATGATGGTGGATTGTTTCAGGATTTCAGGATTTTTGATTAATTATCAAAGTGTTTGAGTCCGAAAAAACCGCAATTTACTCGATAGAATCAGAGTGTTAAAGATTCCAATGCAGAATTGGAAATCAACGAGTTAAAAATTTACTTTTTCAGAAAAACAAAGTTTGCAATATATCCGTTAAATCATATAAACTTTACACTCAGTATGAAATTACTTTACTCAAAATTTTAAAGGGATTTTAAATATGCGTTTGAATAAATTTATACGAATACTTCCACTAATGATTACCTTACTCCCTTCCTTCGCTCACGCTCAAGATCCATCTAGCACATCCTGTGAGAAAACCTGGATGACCAATGTGGGTGACACCTCTGATGAAGTAACGTTTAGAGATTTTGGACAAAAATATTGTGACTGCGTCGCGAATCAACCCCTTGGCCAAAATGCAGGATCTACAAAAACGGAAGCCATTTGCATGTCTCGCACGGCATTATACCTTACAATGGATAATATAGGAGCTGATGCAGGCTTATCGAATTTAACTGTAGATAAAATTAAATCTTCTTGTAACGATATTTGGAGTATTGTTAATCCAAACATAAATGCCGTGAATAAACAAAAAAATTCAAATATCTGCATATGTGCTGCACCTAAACTCAATGCGCTAGCAAAAGATAAAGAAAATTATACCGATAGGGAATGGTATGCAAAGATTAATGAAATAGCTGCCGGCTGTTAGAATTGCAATGCGCTGACGTGAGCTCAAATACTATGCGAGCTCACATCAAAAGGGGTTATACTTCATGCAAACCGCCAAGTCAAACTAATTGACCCTCTCACTTCGCTATAAAAGGGAGTAAGAGATCGGGCTAGATAATCAACTTCACTTGACAAATCTACATTCTTGTATAGCGTATATTTAGTTTCTATGCCTAAATCAGCGGCAGGTCCCAACGGGGATAAATTATCTTTTGTGAAACCACCTCCCGCATACAATTCAACATAAAAAGTTGGTGTGACATTTATATTGTACAATCCCACTACTTCATACAACTGAAATAACCTTGGAGAATAATAGCCATCTTCAAACAGTTGTTTATTAAAAGATAACCATTCCGTATCCAATCCTAACATTAGGTTAGTCCTGTCTGTGTTAAATATGACCAACCCGGGTTCAAAAGCTAAACGAGCATACAAGTTATTATCACTTAAATGACTCATTCTAAAATCCACATCAACCGTCGATTGCAAGCTTGATTTATAGTTAACATGTACTCTCCCACCCGTCTCCATAATTGCGAGTGAAACTGACCGAGGCGAACCATTAGTCAAATCAATAGGCCTATAAAGATCATGCAAAGCACCAAATGAGATTTTCCATCTTTCATTGGGCGCCACTTTACCAGCAAAATAGCCAGCCATACGGTTTTTGCCATTACTAATGGTAATGTCTCCCAGCAATCCTTGTAATTCAATATTGGACCTAACAAGACTATCAATACCAATGAAATACTCTTGATCACTAATGCTGGATCCACCCGTATCTGTTGCTAAACTATTACCTCGATCGGCAGATAAAAATTCACCCAGCGCTGTTAATATTAAGCTCGTCGTCGGATTAAAATAATATTGCATCTCAATAGGGACTCTATAAATAGTCACTGTGTCATTTTGATGAATAAATTGAGCTGAAGGTGGTATATACATTGGGTCTGTTGCTTGGGTTAAATCTTGAAAGCGAGTTCCAACACTAATAGTGGATTGTAGTGGCTCTATCATTAATATTTTCAGATATGCAATATCATCGGATTTTGGATCTTTATTGATAAGATTATGTAGCTCTCCTAATGCTTCACGTGTTTGGCCTGATTGAAATAGAGCGCTCGCTTGAGTAGCCATTAAATAGCTATCGTTAGGAGATGCTTTAATTAAGGGATTGTTTAGTTGTAATGCGCTATCATAAAATCCTGCATCAGCAAATACGCGTGCTTTAGATCTTTTATAATCATAATCTGCACCAAACAAATATTGATAATTATTTAAAATAGTTATTGCCTTATTATAATTTTCGAAAGCTCTCTCTGCATCAACATAATCAATATAAACTTGTTTATCTTTAGGATGTTTGTGCAGATAACATTCATAAATTGAAGCAGCTTCTTCAAACTGATTGTTTATAGATAATTTTTCTGCATCATTTAAATTACT
The DNA here is from genome assembly GCA_013287235.1 of Gammaproteobacteria bacterium. The sequence goes on along the minus strand of JABDEF010000060.1, from coordinate 1,327 downwards.
TCCTAAGATGCATAATTTTTTATTCACTTTATCCTCTGAACAAAATGCATTTGTACCGAAAATACTTATCAACAAAACCCCACAAAGTGCTATCCATTGTTTCATGCTGACTACCTCAGTTTAAACTTTATCGCTGAATTTCGATTGGTATTTTCTTTTAGCAGGAATACCTTCCCAAAAGCTAAAGGGATATAACACTTCCCCCTTCATTAATAGTGAAAAACTTCCTAATGAAGAATAATTTTCCATGGTTGTTGAATAAAGCAAAATTGATCTGTCACCTACAGAACAACCTTTTTCAATAACAATAGGGCCTGTTTTAAAAACTCTGCCTTCAAATAAATGCGTTTGAATAGTACAATCTCTATTCAAACAGACGCTATCTTGTATTTCTACTAAGTCAAATTCAGATATATAAGGCGTACCCACATAAACATATTTGTCGATTTTAACCCCAAAAAGACGAAGAATTACCACGATAAACGGGGTACCTAATAGCGTTTCTAAAAGAAAAGGTACAACAACCGTGTCAAACAATCCTGTGATAAATTCATTGCGATAAACTTCGGCGCTCCACATAGGGGCAGAAGTTTCGCGACAAGTACCTAATAGCGTCCATTTTAAAAGCGCAATAATCAATACTTCGCCCACAACGTAGCAAACGGAAAAAAAAGGGAAAATGAGCAATGCTATTAAAAAGCTATATAAGTTTTTTAAAGTAACAAATGTAATGACATCCATGGTTAAAATTAAATATAAAAATGCACTTGGTAAAAAATATTTTAAAGATTTCAAATATACCTCTAATTATTTTAGCCCTTAAAACGGGCTTATAAGTAAAACTTTCAGAATCATTCAATCCAGATTTCATCATGGGTAAATATAAAGCGGGCGTACCCAGCCAATTTGTATCGCTTGAAACTGAAATGGATGGAGGCACTGAAGCACAAGCAATTAAACAATGACTACCAATTGTCGTCCCGGCAGGAATAGTGGCACCATTCCCGATAAACACTCTATCGCCCAAATAAATAGGCGCTAAATTTATATATCCATGATGAACTTGTGGAGGAGCAAGCATTACATTGTCACCAACAAAACATTCTTCCCCAATATTCAACATATCAGGCGGTGTAAAATTGACTGTGGACAATTCAGAATTCTTACCAATTTTTGCGCCTAACAAGCGAAACCAGGAGGCAGTAAAAAGTGTGCCATACAAAGCCTCGATTGTTCCTAAACTGAGAGACACAAGGCGCTCAATAAACCATATTTTTAGATAGTAGTATCCATTTATTGAAATACTCCCTTTTTTAATGGGCCCAAA
>JABDEF010000059.1 GCA_013287235.1 Gammaproteobacteria bacterium | reverse complement strand
GGATATTTTTTATTTTGAGATAAATAATTTGGTGCTTTTTACCAAATTATTTATCTGAAACACTATAGCATACACATTTAACTTATTTGTATAGTAGTGATGCTTTTTTGTATTAACTTTTTTAACACACTTAGAGGTTTTTAATATGCATTTAAAAAAACATTTCATTATTTTCGTATTGTCAATCTGTTTTGTACCACCCTCGTTCGCAAATATCGTCCAATACCGATTTTATGCGAACCAAGTTTATGATGTTCAACGCTCCCCAACGTTTCCCCTGGCAAACCAACCTTTCACGTTAACCTCCTTTCATGAACCCTATCGAGCGAATGTTACATCTTATAAACTCAATAATGGAGAGTATATTCAATTGTTCTTTGTGAATGGTATTTGCAAAGATGGATTAGTCGGAATCAATCGTTACAATGATAGAGGTGATTTACTCGAAACCGTACAAGCACGAGGTCATATTTATGGGTTAACGCGAGAAGGATTTTTACATGACAATGATAATAATATCGGCACATTTATTTCAACACATCATTTACCCTCAAACATTGAAAATCTCACCTATCTCGCTCCGAAAGGACCTGAAGCTGAAAACTGTACTGCCTTGGAAAATTATTAATGATCCCGTGTAAAAGCATCATGGGACTACGCAAGGAAGTTTTTCATGAAAAAAAATTTAAGCGCACTGGGTTTATTATGGATAGCTTTTACAAGCATGATCGGTTCCGGATGGTTATTTGGTGCGTTATATTCAGCGCATTTTGCAGGTCCTGCGGCAATACTCGCATGGCCTATTGCCGGAATCTTATTGATTTTAGTTGCGCTTTCCTTCGCTGAAATTTCAACAATGTTTCCAGATAATAATAGCTTGGTGCTCTTACCGCTTTATACCCATGGACATTTAACCAGTGTTATCATGAGCTGTCTCGCTTGGATATCCCTCGCTACCATTCCTGTGATAGAAACACAAGGTGTAGTGCAATACGCAAGCAATTATATTCCACAGGTCATGATACAACATGGTACACATTATGTGTTTACTCCTAGGGGATACTGCATTGCGTTTATACTATTAGCAAGTTTTGTTTTATTAAATTATTTTGGTATTCGTTTATTTGCACGAATCAATGCGGGTTTTACGATATGGAAAATTCTCATTCCTATTATCACGGTATTCGCATTATTTGAAGCCGGTTTTCATAAAAATAATTTTTTTTCGTATGGCGGATTTATGCCTTATGGCTGGCATGGGATCATGACTGCCATGTCAAGCGGCGGTGTATTATTTTCCTTATTAGGTTTTCGGCAAGTCATTATTTTAATGAATGAAACCGATAATCCCCAAAAAACTGTACCACGCGTATTACTCATCTCTTTAGTATTAACCACTTTTATATATACAGCTTTACAATGGGTTTTTATCGGAAGCATGCGTCATGAAGATCTATTAAAAGGCTGGGCAAATTTAACGTTTCCGGGAGATGCCGGACCTTTTGCAGCCCTTGCAACGATTGCGGGTATGCTATGGTTAAGCAGTATATTATATATTGATGCTTTTATTTCTCCCTACTCTACTGGGTTAGTCTATTCAACAACGTCTGCACAAACGTTAACAAGTATGGGAAAAATCGGTGACGCACCGAAAATATTCACCTATCTCAATAAATTCCAAGTCCCGCATATCAGCCTATTTGTTAATTTTATGTTAGGCGCTTTGTTATTCTTGCTTTTACGGGGTTGGCAAGAAATGGCAGCATTTTCTGTCGCAACTGTCATGCTCACTTATGCGGTTGGCCCTATTTGTCTCATGTGCTTACGTTATCAATTACCGAATTATCCACGTCCTTTTCGCGTTTCTTATGGTACTTTTGTTGCTTTTCTTGGATTTTATATTTGTACCGCAGGCGTATATTGGTCAGGGTTACATAGTGTGATTCGTTTATTTGTTTTAATCATGTTAGGTATATTATTTTATTTTTTTTATTACCAATTCTTTAGCGAAAATAAAAAAATATTAAATGGCAAAAATGCACTGTGGGTATTCATTTATCTTTTTGCGCTTACTATTTTCTCTATTTGTGGAAATTATGGTGGTAAACATTTTATTCCTACTTATTGGGATATGTTATTTTTAATGGGATTATGTGTGATTATTTTTATGTTAGCGTATTATGCAAAAATGCCCCGAGAATATACGCAGCAAATATGCCAAAAAACCACTGTTTGTGTTTCCATACGCGATAAACCAATGGAGACTGTGTGAAAAATGCAAAACAATTGACGCGTTATACTGTCATTCCCACGAAAGTGGTTGCGAGGAGCGTTAGCGACGTGGCAATAACAAGAGAATTTTTAAATGATTACAACCTTCTTTTTAACACCATTTCCTCTTTGTAAATAATTTTATATTGCGAATTCAGCTTTTCGAAATATTTACCAATCACCGCATCTTTTTCTAAATCCTTATCATACAAATCTGTAAGAGAGGTTGCTCTTAAATTAAGAGCAATTTTTCGAATATATCTTTCAAGTAATTCAGCATGATGAATAAAAATGGTCTTTTCATCGCACCGAATTTCCGCAATCAAATGACAAGGTTGGTGTCAATACATAATGGCAATACGCCATCATTGCATTCCTGTTTTTGAGCAAGCGCGGATCATCTGAGTTTAATTCTAAGAGATCAAAATAAAGAGGATCTCTCTCTAGCATCTTAAATGCAGCGTAATATTGATTTTTTGTGGTATTTCCAAATGAGAGATCTTTATTTAAAATAAACTGCAGTGCTTTTTCAGCATTTTTTTTACGAAACATTTTTTATTCCCTAAGGTATTCAATAGACGATTGATATTCTTTTGAATTTTTTAAAACTGTCATATAACGTATTTTTCGGCGCTTGTCATAAGTAAATCTATCATTATCTAAAATACCTCTCACACCACAATATTCCTTGCAATCCCCACTTGAAACGATTCGAATGCCTTGACGATCTGGAATAATTTTTAAAAAACAAAGTGGCTCTTTTTCTTTTAAAGGAATGTCAAATTTTGATTGTAACTTTTGAACCAAATCAGGATCTTTTGTACTCCATCCTTCTTTGGGCAGCATACGAATAATATCTACGTCTTTTTTTTCATCGAGATTTTTTTCTACCCATTGGCCATTTTTCATAAAAGCAATATCAATATTGCCATTTTTTCGTAATATAAAAATAGAGTTAAGTGGATATGCCGAAGGATTAAAAGAAGGATTGATCAATGAAAAAATATGCATAATACGCTCACTATTAGAATTTTTATCAGAAAATAAAAACAAATTTTCTTTTGTATATTTTGCTAAACCATAAACTTGACATCTACATCCATTAAAACATTCTAATTTTTCTTTGAAATAAATCGTATCTTTCGACACAGGAACGATTTCTAAAATATCCTCTGACATATAACTCCCGTCATGTACTGTACCGTTTTTAAATTGATATTTATAAACGCCTTCAATTTTTGTCATTTCTGCTTCTGCATAAACAATATTTTTCATAAAAATAACAAGCGCTAATCCAAAAAATGTAATAAAATATTTCCAGTTTTTTGTCATGGCATTTGACTCCAAGTTTATAATCGAATGCGCCAGTGTATCTTATTCAAGATATCCGAGGCGCATTGTATTGATTCCTCATTTTTTGTTTTATTTCATTGCCCGCGCTGCAAGTGACGCCATAATAAAAGTCCAGCCACTAAATAAAAGATCAATACCAATAAATATTCCAATAATGAATAATCCTGACGCGGGCCAACTTGCGAGTATTAAAATACCCAGCAAAAGTGAAATAATACCATTGAATAATATCCAACCCCATCTGGGTGAACGAATACCTGAACTCATAAATATACGATAAAGACCAATAATGACGTAAAATATCCCTAACAATAATGTGAGAGATATAGAAGCCGCAACAGGCTGTTTAATAATCATGATGCCGACGATACAATACAATAAGGCGAGAATTAAATGGAGAAAAAAGCCATTCCATTTTCCCCACCAAAAAGCAAATGTATCTATAAATAACACGATAGCTGCAATCAGTAATAATAAGCCTAAAACAAAGATAGAAACAATCGTAGTCAATACCGAAGCCCCAATGGCAAGAATACCTAAGATCGTTAAAAGAATGCCCCAAACTAAATATAAACTCCATTGCTTGCTAAAATCGGGCAAATGTGAATCATTAAATCGCATAGATTTCAACATATGGTCATCCTTCTGCTGTGAGGGTTCATAAGTATTATATAACTATATATAGACTTTTGAATCATTTTAAGTTATTAATTTATACATTTTATTCAAGGAAGATATGGGTAGGTCATACGAAATGCGAATCTTTTTAATCATTTTAATCAGTGCACTATTCAGTCATTTTTCTTTTGCAGAAAAAATAGCTATTAAAAATAATCCTCTTGCAACAGAAGATCAACATACGCTAGATCAATTGGCAACGCATATTTATCAAACCTATCCTTTCACATCATTACGAGAAAATGCAAAAGAGGTGTATGTAAAGGCATATAAAAAACCGTTAACAAAAGAAGCGGAAAGCGTACTTAACGCTGCGATTGATGAATTAATCTTTAGCTCCATTCAAAAAGCTGTGAATGATGATCCTTATCATCCAAAAGTAGGTTGGGTGCAAAGTGGACCACGAGAATGGTTTGGTCTTGATGTGCCTGGCGGGCGATATGCTTATGATAATCCTGATAACATTTATCGTGTTGTTCCCATTGATGAAAAGCTTCGATACGTCATACATGGCATTCGTCATTCTGTATTAGCAGATGCATCATTTTCTTTAATCGATAATATAAATTCGCTAAAAACAGTTGCAATTCTGACGAATCAAGAATTAGTATTGAATTCAGATGGAACATACGACATAACCGTCGATAATCAGCCCGCGAATGGTCGTATCAATCATCTTCAATCAACGAGAAAAACACGACAACTTCTTATACGTAATGATTTAGGTAATTGGCAAGATGAAATGCCAGATTCTCTAACGGCTGAATTACTCGATAATAATATAAATCATTTACCCATGAGTGAAGCTCGCATGGTAGCGCATGCAGCAGAAATTATAAGAATTTGTACTTTTGGTTATGGATTTGGCGCTTTAGGTGTTAAAACAAAAGCAAAATTTCACCCTGTCAATACATTATCAAAACCAAATCCACCCTCTAGACTCGGAGGACTAGTGACACAAACGGCGTCTTATGGATATTTTGAATTGGATGATACGGAAGCTTTGGTGTTAACGCTAGATCCTGCAGGTGCACATTATTTTGTAATACCAGAGACGGGTCCATGGATGACTTCGCTTGATCCAGGGCACTGTCAAAGTAGTCTTAACAACATGCAATCCTTTGCTAATGCAGATGGTAAATACCGTTTTGTGATTTCACGCAAAGATCCTAATGTTTATAATTGGATTAGTACCTGTGATTTGCATGAGGGTACTATCATGGTTCGATGGCAAGTATTACCAGATAAAAATAAAGTGCCTCCCATCCAAACAGCAGTCGTTCCGCTGTCTGATTTAGCCATTGTATTGCCTTCAGATACTCAATGGATCACACCTCTCGAACGTCAACAATTGCAGAGTGCGCGGTTGGAGGGATATCAAAAACGTAGCGCGAATGTTTAAGTATTATTTAGCTTTTATCAGGCATAAGTTTCACCGGATATTTATACACCGACACCTAGAACTGTCAAAACATTCCTGGTGACGAAAAATATTTCATTTTTAGCCAGTTGGGGAACAAGGCAGAATATCCGTGCAGATGTTTTGTCGTGCAAGATGCGCTGGGTGAAATGCGGGGTGTCCACAAACAAAGCTTTGATGCAACTTATCAAAAAGTATCGAAACATTCTTCATAAGTGTAATGATTTATGTTAGATTCATTTTTCTTATTTAAAAAAGGAAATATATTTTATGGAAGCAAGACTGGAAGAAAAAAAACCCGAAGAAAATATATCAATCGAAGAATTTATAGGTAAACAAAAAATATCAGACGAAACGTTAATATCATTTATTCAACGTGAAAAATCTGTACGCGTGGAAGAATTATTAAAAAATGTAACACCCTCGCCTAATGTCAATGTAAAAATAGAAAAAGATATGACACCACTCATGCTGGCTGCAATATTCAACCGACATGTTATTTTGCAATTATTACTCGACCATGGAGCAGATGTCCATGCCCTCAATAAAAACAACTGGACTGCACTGCATTTTGCAGCAGATAGTAAATTCCCTAATTGTATTAAGCCACTTGTCGAAGCGAAAGCAGATGTCAATGCAAAAGATAAGAAAAACGATACTCCTTTACATAATACAGCCTATATCGGAAATGTAGGTGGTGCACTGGAATTATTAAAACACAAAGCGGATCTTACAATAAAAAATGATTATGGCGAATCACCTTTTGTTTTAGCCGCCATGAAAAATCAAACAGATATTTTTAAAGTTTTTTTAAATGAAAAAAAGAATGCTCTCAACGAAAAAGATGATATTGATGAAAATACCGCTCTCCATTGGGCTGCCAAAAAAGGTAATCCTACTATCATTTCTCTTTTATTAAAAGAAAAAGCAGACCCAGAAATCACAAATAAAAAAGGGAAAAAACCCGTTGATCTCGCTTCCTCACATCAATCCAGAATATTATTGGAAGAAGCAAGTCCTGCCTGCTGCGGTTGTTTTTTCAAAAATAAAAAATCCGAAAAAAAAGCAACGATTACTTCGCAAAAAGAAATTTCATATAAGCCAATCCCTTTATCGATCACAGCATCGAACCGATAAAGTGTATATTTAAAGCTGCCCCCATAAAGTCATTGCGAAAATCCGAGCCGACGAAGCAATGACGTGAGAAAGATCTTTCATGCGTGAAAAAATTTGAGTTGAAGATAATGATATTTCAATGCTATTCTCATGTGGTCAAATTTATGGATGGAGATTTACAAGCATGTTGAATAATCGCAATCTTTTAAAGCCCGAGTCAGACAAAGCATTAGAAAACGAAGTCAAAGCTATCTTAGCTCAAGAAAAAGGTTTTTTGGAGGAAAATTATAAATTTGTCATTGACACCATTCGCACATGTGTCAATCAATACCTTTTAGGTAAAGGGAATTTTTTTACCATGGCATGTGCCATTGACGACGCTTTAAGCAAAATAAATTGTTCCGAGGAACAATCCATGCGCATCGGTTGTCAATTAGTTGAAATACCTACGATCATTAAAGCAGAAAATAATATAACAAAAGGAGAGCTTGTCAATTTCATTCATTCAGATGACGAAAGAGAACTTGAAAATTCGATAAAAAAAATACTCCTTGATGAAAAAGATTTTACTGAAGAATGCCAAAATAATGTTATCCATGCAGCAAAAACATGGATTAATTTATATTTATTAGAAAATAATGATAATGGACTACTTTTATTAGAAAAATCCTTATCACTATCAGGCATTTCAGAAAAAGAAGTCGTTCGTATAGCAAATAAATTAATTGACCAGGATATTGTCTGTAAAATTTTACAAATGGTCGAAAAGGATGATGAAGATAAAGCATATGATAAAGCGATCAGTCAAATATTGACTAAAGAAAAAATTAACGAATCCCTACATGAAAAAATAACTTTAGGCGCAACCGCGGCGATCAACATGATGATTGATCATGGTGGAGAACATAAAATGACAAATGCTTTAAAAGCAAATGCGCTATCACGTATTAAAAACAAACTGATAGAAATGGATATCTCAGAATCCGATAGCGATCGTATCTCACGTTTGATTTACCAATACAATATAAAAGCCGCAAATCAACTCATCAAAGAAGATCAAATTAAACGTATAAATATGCTCAATACGCAAATATTGAAATTTTTTGTCGAACTTTCTGACATTGAACAAAATATCAACGCGCTCTCCTCTGAAGAAAGCGCTGAAATAGCCACGCCATCATCAAAAAAATCTGAATCATCTCCCCTGGCAAAAAGTATGCATGAAATCTTCAGGTCAAAAACGCCGCTGCCTTCACCCAAACCTACCTCCGAAGATTTATCCCCTTCTAAACGAGCATCTTTAAGTTAAAATGTTTAGACACAAAAAACATAAAATAAGAAAACCCGAACAATTGGCTGCAAAACCCACATACGCAGGATCGAATGCGAATACCGTACGTAATGTGGGTGGCGCCTATGGATTTAGTGCGGGAATTAAAAATGGCGCTTAACCCTAATATCCACTCCCATCTTTTTACCTCTTGTAAAATTATCGTGTGCGATAAAAAAGGTAAAAAAAACG
>JABDEF010000058.1 GCA_013287235.1 Gammaproteobacteria bacterium | reverse complement strand
GATCTTTTTTCTTAAATCTGGATCGAGCACGGATTTTTGTTCCGTGATTTTGCTTTCCAAAAGTTTTTTTTCCGCTTGAAAATTCTCCGTGAGTGTTTTTATCTCGGATGCATGTTTTTGATGAACATCTTCTAAACGTTTTTCAAGCGTTTTAACACGCTCTTCAAAGGCATTTTTTTCGCTAAATATTTGTTGAAAAATGTTTTTTTCTTTTATTTCATCGACGGGCTTCTTAGAAAAAATTTCAAGTTCATATTCTAATTCTTCCTTTTTTTTCTTTAACAGTGCCATTTCAATCGCTCGCAAATGCTCCACATCACTCATGATTTCGATTTGAGTCGTTGTAATGAAACCCGCTTTGGTGGAAGATGTTTTTGTTTTTGCAAGTGTTGCAACAAGATTAACAATTTTATTTTTTTCAGAAGATAAAATATCTTTAGCATCATAAGGTGAACTCACATCCATATCTTTATCATATTGTTTTCGCGCCATTAAAAGATTAAATGATGCAAACCCCAAAACACATAAATGACATGCACGATCGACGAGTTGTTTTAATGCGGCATGATATTTCTTTTTGGTGTAACGATTGATATAATCTTCAATCTCTTTTTTGCCTAAAAAATAGGATACATGATCTTTATCTTTCCCTTCTGGAAATAAATCTGCTTTTGCCAACGTCAAAAATTTTTGCGCGCACTCTTCTTTTTTCTTGACTTCCTTCTGGTCTTTTAAATCATTTTCTAAACTTAAAATTTGACAATATAATTTATCCGCATGCTCTCCCGGTTCTCCTATATCATGTAAAGGTTTTTTTAAAAAATATTTTGAAAGTATGATGATATCGGTTAACAATTTAATACTGTCGGTAATCCCTAATGGTCTATCATTGGGATCGATCGTTCTTCCTTCCATTTTTACTCCTTGGGTTTATAATTTCTCCAACTGCTGTTTCTTTTGGATTTTTTAGCTTTAATATTGAAAAAACGTGAATGCGCATGACAAAGTGCAATGGCCAACGCATCTCCCGCATCCGCTTGTAATTTTTCATTGATATTGAGAAGCCGTTTTACCATATGCTGTACTTGTTCCTTCTTTGCTGCACCAAACCCTACCACGGATTGCTTGACTTGACGCGCAGAATATTCTGCAATCGGAATCTCGATAGCAGCCATTGCAGCGCCTCTTGCCTGACCGAGTTTTAGTGCAGAATTGGGATTTTGATGCATGAAAATTTGCTCGATGGCAGCCTCATGCGGCTCGTAACGTTGAATGATTTCTTTGAGTCCCGCAAAAATTTGGTGTAGACGTGTATGATCATCGGATGCGGTTAACCGGATGCAACCATGATAAAGATGAAAACTTTGATTTCCCTCTAAACGAATGATGCCATATCCGGTCACTCGTGATCCGGGATCGATTCCTAGGATGATCAGGTAAACACTCCTTTTAGCCTAATGGCACTAAGCTAAGAAATTAAATATATTTTACAATAAGTCAATAGAAAAACGCTTCCAGATTGTATAGTTGGTATCGCGAAATGCGTTTTCTCGTCATTGCGAGCCCAATGCTTTTTATTGGACGTGGCAATCTAGAGGGCTTTCTGGATTGCTTCACTTCGTTCGCAATGACGATTTGCTTATTTCGCAACAGCCACTATTTAATCTCTTGTTATATAACATCTGATCTCTCCCCCATCAATAGGGCGGTAATTACCCACAATGTGAATGGTAATTTTCTTTACATCAGAAAAAATAGGCCCACATTCAGTAGAGACAGTAGGCACGGTCGGATCAGGTACTATATCCCATACATAAACTTTTCGTAATAAGCTGACAGGAAATGAACCAATGACTATTGTTTTTCCTGGATCTATCGGATTAAATTCCACATCAGGTCCATATTCTACTGGCGCAGGTATTGTTCCCATGACGGTTGCACCTTTAAACATGCTGTGTACTGTGACCCGCACGTTTTTAAAAATGGATTCTTGATTATCAGCCGTAAAGGCTGTCGTTCCACAAATTAAAGCTGCAGCACCTATTACTGCTTTCCAGTAATTCATCATAGCAACCACCTCGTATGTAATTCATTGAGTTCAAATAAAGTCTTTATTTTACAATAGCTTGACATAGGCCGTTTTTATTGGTTAGATATTTTAAACTTTTAACAATTTCGATCATTTCATCATGTATAAGATTCATATTGTTACCATTAATTTTGGATATGTATAAAGATTATACATAAGATATTATCTCAATGCAAGTGGTCGGAAGAGTGATTGTAGGCGACACATGATTTGTCCGGATCTGTAGCTATTCAAACCTCCACTGCTATATCCGCATTCGTATAAACATTTTGAACATCTTCTAAATCTTCTAACGCATCCGTGAGACTGATAATTTGTTCCGCCAACTCCTTATCCGTCACCGTAATATAATTCGCGGGAACCAGTGCCACATCGGCTTCGACTGGTTTCAAATTCACATCCAACAACGCTTTTTTGAGAGAAAGAAAATTTTCAGGATTTGTTGTCACGTCAATACTTTTATCATCATTCACAATCACATCATCTGCACCCTTTTCAAGTGCGATTTCCATGATACGCTCTTCATCACTATCCGGCGCGAAAGTCAATTGACCTAATTTATGAAATAAATAAGCGACAGAATTTTCCGTCCCCAAATTCCCGCCGCCTTTGGTAAATGCATGTCGCACTTCTGCAACCGTACGATTACGATTGTTTGTCATACAATCCACAATGATCGCAACACCCGACGGGCCATAACCTTCATACCGAATTTCTTCGACCAACTCCCCTTCCATCCCGCCGGCACCACGTTTAATTGCGCGATCAATCACATCTTTCGACATATTGGCATCTTGTGCCTTATCGAGCGCTGCCCTTAAACGAGGATTTGAATCCGGATCACCACCACCTAATTTCGCAGACACCGTCACTTCACGAATCAATTTGGTATACAGTTTCCCTTTTTTTGCATCTACACGCGCTTTGTGTCGTTTGATGTTCGCCCACTTACTATGTCCGGCCACAAATTACTCCTTTTTCTTTTCATCTTTTCTAATGCGAATGCCCAATTCAATTAACTGTTGTGGATCAACCGGTGCAGGTGCATCCGTCAAAGGACAAGTCGCCGATTGCGTTTTTGGAAATGCAATCACATCACGAATAGATGTACTGCCTGTCATTAACATGGCTAAACGATCTAAACCAAATGCAATACCGCCATGCGGAGGACAGCCAAATTTTAATGCTGTCAGAAGATGACCAAATTTTTCATTCGCCTCTTCTTCCGAAATATTTAACGTTCGGAAAACTGCCATTTGCATTTCGCTCGAATTAATACGAATCGAGCCGCCCCCTGCTTCCGTGCCATTGAGAACCATATCGTAAGCACGCGCTAAAATATTTTCTGGATGATGTTTTAATTCATCGATATGTTTAATGTTAGGCGCGGTAAACGGATGGTGACAAGCAGACAAACGTCCTTCGCCTTTTTCAAACATAGGAAAATCAACAATCCAAAGAATCTTCCAACTTTTTTCCACTAAATTTCTGTCATGCCCCACTTTAAGACGAAGCGCACCCAACGCATCATTCACCACACCCGTTAAATCTGCGCCAAAGAAAATAATATCGCCGGTTTTAGCCTGTACTCTTTCAATGATCGCATTCGTCACCGTTTCAGGCATAAATTTTAAAATAGGTGACTGAGGACCTTCTGCCGTTAATTTAATATAGGCCAATCCTTTCGCCCCAAATTCTGCGACATATTTCGTATAATCATCGATTTCTTTACGGCTGATATCGGAACCGCTTGGGACACAAAGTGCTGCAACTCTCCCATGCGGATCTTTCGCGGGATCCGCAAATACTTTAAATTCGACTTCTTGTAATAAATCCCCCACGTCCACTAATTCCAAGGGTATACGAAGATCAGGCTTGTCAGAACCGTAACGAAACATGGCATCATGATATGTCATGCGTGGAAATGGATTGGGTAATTCAACCGACAGCAATTCTTTGAACAGACCGCGCATCATTTCTTCCATGATATATTGAATTTCTACTTCGTCTAAAAATGAAGTTTCGATATCGAGCTGTGTAAATTCAGGTTGTCTATCGGCACGCAAATCTTCATCACGAAAACAACGCACAATTTGATAATAACGATCCATCCCGGCCATCATCAATAATTGTTTAAATTGCTGCGGCGATTGTGGTAATGCAAAAAAAGATCCCGGCTTGGTACGACTCGGCACCAAATAATCGCGCGCACCTTCTGGTGTTGCTTTAGTCAAAAAAGGGGTTTCAATATCGAAAAATCCACGACTATCTAAAAAACGTCGTAAATATTGTGTGATGAGCGTACGCATTTTGAAGCGATATAACATTTCTGGACGACGCAAATCGAGATAACGAAAATGTAATCGCGTTTCTTCACCCACATCATGATATTCATCAATGGGAAAAGGAAGAGCCTCTGACGTATTTAAAATAGTCAATGTCAATCCATCGACTTCCACTTCACCTGTGGGCAGTTCACGATTGACAGACCCTTCAGGGCGGAGACGCACTTTACCTTGAACTTGGATCACATATTCATTACGTAGGGTTTCTGCGAGTTTAAATATTTCTGGGCGGGTGGGCGCAAATACCACTTGCACTAACCCTTCACGATCTCTCAAATCCACAAAAATTACGCCGCCGTGATCGCGCCTGCGATGTACCCAACCTGCTAATTTAACTTCTTGATCTAATAATTTCTTTGATATTTGACCACAATAATGACTACGCATACAAACCTTCTATTTTTTATTTTCGACGAGCGTTACAGGTTGAATAACACCCAGAGAAATAATAAATTTCAATGCTGACTCTACACTCATGCTTAATTCAATCACATCTTTTCGCGGCACCATCAATAAGAAACCGGAGGTGGGATTCGGCGTCGTCGGCACATAAATACTTACCATTTCATCCCCATTCAAAACATTCGTTATCTCATTCGTCCCATCCCCTGTTTGAAACGCCAACGTCCATGATCCTTGACGTGGATATTCAACTAATAGTACCTTTCGAAAAGATTGACCACCGGGTTTAAGTAATGTTTCTAAGATTTGCTGCACACCGCGATAGATGCTTCTGACAATGGGGATACGCGCAATGATCGCGTCCCCTATCGCCACAAGATATTTTCCTACGAAATTGGTGACCAGAATCCCTGTCAATAAAATCACGACTACCGTAATCAAAACACCAATGCCCGGAATATGAAACTTAAGCAACACATCGGGCTGAAATCGTGTTGGAAGAAACGTAATGATACTATCCAACATATCCACCAGGAATTTAATCGCGAGGATGGTAATCCATATGGGTAACCAGATTAATAATCCTGAAATGAAGTACTTTCGCAGTGATGACATATTATTTCGCCGCCGTATCTTTTGAATCGCTTTTATCATCTTTTTTACCTTCTTTTTCTCCTTTTCCACTTTCTTCTTTTTTATCAGATTTTGCTTCTTTTTTACCTTTATCCCGAAAATCTGTCGCATACCACCCGGTCCCTTTTAATTGGAAACGGCTAGCAGAAACAAGTTTTTGTAATGCGCTTTGATGGCAAACCGGACACGCCACTAACGGCTGATCTGACATTTTTTGGATAGATTCCAGCCGATGGCCACATGCGCTACACTGATATTCATAAATTGGCATATGACATACTCCTCAAAACTTCTGCGCGCAAAGTATACCAAGAAGAAAGAAAGCATGATACTGTTACGTGACTTAAAAATCCCTGGGGTATTCTGTGACAAATATACTTATTCTTTACTACAGCCGCTATGGCGCAGTAAAACAAATGGCTCAACATGTCGCACGAGGTGTAGAATCCGTACCTTCGGTGATGGCAACGGTACGCACTGTCCCACCCGTCTCTCCGACAATTGAAGCGACCGACCCCGCCATTCCAGACGCGGGCGCCCCTTACTGCACCTTGGAAGATTTGAAAAATTGCGATGGTCTAGCGCTCGGCAGTCCCACACGCTTTGGAAATATGGCAGCACCCTTGAAACACTTTCTAGATACGACAAGTACCCTTTGGTTATCAGGCAGTTTAGTGAATAAACCCGCTACCGTTTTTAGTTCTACTTCTAGTTTACATGGGGGTCAAGAAACCACATTAATCAGTATGATGCTACCACTTTTACATTTAGGATTTATCATACTGGGTCTTCCTTACACAGAACCCGACTTAAATACGACACAAACAGGCGGTACACCGTATGGCGCAACACATGTCACCGGTGTTGATGGCAAAAAACCGTTGAGCGAAGAAGAGAAACGCTTATGTTTTGCCATGGGGAAACGGTTGGCTGAGATTGCCTTAAAGCTATGAATAAACAGAATGGATTCCATTTATTTGAAATATTGATCGTACTCTGCATCATGGGTATTTTGGCTGCTTTTTCTATTCCACGCTATTCAGAATATATGGTGAAATCACATCGTTTAGAAGCAGAAATCACACTTAAAAAATTAGCCGCCGCAATGGAACAACTTTATACAGAACATAATACTTACGAGGGCGCAACGCTTGAAAACTTAGGATTTACGACCTTCATTGCGAAAAACAGTTATCAGTTAAAAATTCTTAATATAACCCATTCAGCCTATACGTTACTTGCTGATCCTCAAGGAATCCAAGCAGAAAAAGATATGCTCTGCGGAACATTAACGTTAGATGCTTTGGGTGAAATGAAAATTGGCGGGACGGGCCAGGTGGCTGATTGTTTATAATCCAAACGCTCATTTAACCCAAGACAATCAAGTTTCCTATAATCTTTTGAAGCCTCAAGAATCTTTGACTTGATTTGAGATTTATTTTCCTTTGATCTTCACTGTACCCTTTTGAATAGCGTCCATAAAAAGTTCATTTTGCTTTTTGGCATTTCCCCATATTCCATCGGTATCTTTACCCCTGTTTTCTAAAAAAAACTTTGATTTGTTCACATAGCTTTTCATTTCTGCTTCAGAAGGTCGTGGAAATGAAAATACATTCGTGTAATAAGATTTTTCATTTTATTTATCACTCGTTGATCCTCAATTGGGATTTCTTTTTTTTCTTCGCCAGATCCATTGACTACGCAATCTTCAATTTCAAAATAGTTTTCTCTATCAAGTATAAATATCGCATGACACTCATGGCGTATGGGTGCCTAATTTTACTAAACAATTTCCACCAGCTCTGTATATTGCTTTAAGATTTCATCTGACGTCAGAAGTCGAAGCGGCTCACTCATCGCTTGAGCAACTAACATTCTATCAAATGGATCTCGATGAATTGCGGGAAGCGCTAATATTTTTGCAGTTTGTTTCGCTAATAAAGGTAACTCGATAAATCCTTCGTTTCCGATGGCTTGAATGAGTTCATGAATGTTTGCATCAAGCTTTCCCAGTCGAATTTTGATCGCTGCTTCCCAGAGAGAAACGCTACTAACATAAACGATGTCCGCGTTGATGATGAGATCGCGCGCTTTTTGCGATAATTGATTGTCATCGTTAAGCCACCAAATAAAAAGATGTGTGTCTAGCAATATTTGCATTACTTTCCCTCAAATTGATCAAGCATATCGTCTGGCAATGGTGCATTGAAATCTTTAGAAATTTTAATTTTACCCTTGAGTGCGCCTGGTTTTCGTTTAGGTTTAATAGGCGCAATAGGAACGAGTTTAGCCGCGGGTTTCCCGGCTTTTGCGATGATGATTTCTTCGCCCTGCATGACCGAATCGACGAGTTTAGAAAAATTGGTTTTTGCCTGATGTATATTGACAATCTGCATAAAATACCTCTCATTAAATAACTTAGTCTAGCTTAGTCCGAAAATGCGGAAAAGTCAATATTAACCCGCTTAACCTAAATTTCTTCTTTTGAAAGCTTAAGAATCATTTCAGATTTTATAGTTTTGCACAAAATATGGCCGCGCGAGGTATCATCACTCAACACTTCAACACTTCCCCCTGCTCCATCACAACTTCCCCCGAGGCATTCGGATAAATACTCCGCGCACGCCCTTCTTGGCTCAACACAATCGCCCAATAGGGATTCACTTCACCCAGTAGACAATACCAAAATGTGCCATTTTCATTCGCGAGCGTTCCATCGGATGTGAATTGAAGAAAAGTTTGATTTTTTGGAAAGGAACGCCAATGCAAAATTCCTTCATTTGAAATATTTTGAAAAGTATAAAATATTTTTTCATGAGAAAAAATAATATAACTTTCCTTCCAATTGCCTTCGCAGGTTTTCAAATCATGACTTTGACAGATCATTACCTCATTGTGCGTTGAAATAGCGGTATTTCTTGCTAAATAGATTGCTTGCATCAATTTCGAATGAATAGAATTTGATTTTGATTTTAAAAATAAAAATTTATAGGAAGGAATCATCATTGCAAATAAAAGTAATATGATAAAAAGCATCATCATAAGCTCCATTAAAGTGAATCCATTTTTTTGCATTTAAAAAATCTCCTCGAGAAAAATTTTTATTGTAGCTCTACACATGATGGGGTATATTCTCCTGAACTTGAAATTTAA
>JABDEF010000057.1 GCA_013287235.1 Gammaproteobacteria bacterium | reverse complement strand
TATATCATTGATTTTTAAAGTGATATACTATTGTGTGCAAAACTTAGTAATAATTTAACCTTTTTTGTGACGGACCATAAGGAGGAACATCTTGATTACCTTAAAAAAATCAACCATTTCGATTATTTTCGGAGTTTGTTCGCTATTATTAGCAGCACCTGTTGTAGCGAGCAACTACAAAGGCGAAGAATTACCTCCAATCTTAAGCGGCTTTTATCTCGGCGGTTTTGGCGGCTATGGATCGATAAATGATTTCCAAGTAAGACAAAACGGTATTGCAATGTTTAGTCCAACCTTATTTGATGAGGGTATAGGTTCATTATCAGAACCGCTGGCTATTGATGCAGTAGGAAACGTCGGTAGTAATTCCATAGGTTTTGGTGGCATTCATTTCGGTTATGAATGGTTGGTACCTACTTGGGGCATAACCCCTGGCATTGAATTAGAAGGTATTTATTTTAGTAAAACCTTCGAAGCAGACCTAGACAATTCAAGTATTGTACTCACTGAACATGATTTTGATGATAGTTTTCCAACGAAGACAGGAGTCGTTCTTGTTAACGGAATTTTCCAGCTAAATTGTTTTCGTCTAGGGATGGTGCATCCTTATATTGGTATCGGTTTGGGTGCAGCAATTCTCTCGATTACCGGCGCTGATGCACCTCAAGTTAACCCGCCAGAACCAGGTGTCAATCACTTTAATTCTGATGAAGATAGTTTAGACTGGACTTTTGCAGCGCAAGCAAAAGCGGGACTACGTTTTGCTTTAAGTCAGAATTGGCAGTTATTTGCTGAGTATCGATTTCTTTATCTCGGGAATACTGAATTTACTTTCGGATCGACAGTCTATCCTACCCACGTTCCGACGACCAGTTGGAAGGTTGATTTCGATAATATGTATGTTAATTCTGGTGTATTAGGTATTGAGTATAAAGTCTAGAAAAAAAGCGGGTGTATTGATTGCACCCGCTTAAAATACTTCTAAAAATGGATCCGTTGCAAAAAAGGCTCATAAAACCAGCTATACCTTAGTACACCCCGTGTCGGGATTCTTGCTTAAATCGGGCATAAGAAACGCGATCATGTAAATAAACCTGTCTAATAAATCTTTTAATAATATTATTTTCCCTTAAAAAATACGCATATTTTAAACTTAAAGCGCGTATAAAAATACATTCATAAAACAATGTAAATTATTTACATGAAATAAACGAGATATATTACAAAAAGCTTGAAATGATTGTACGGTTTCGTTAGCCCCGAAGATTGAAAAATTAAAAACTCACCCGATAACGACCAATAATGTTTATTATTAGTATCGATAAGAAAAACATTATAGAAAATAAAAAAATGCGCATTAAAGCAATTTTTAAATAAAGTAAAGTCATGATACATCAGAAAAATAGAGTCGTTTCTTTATAATAATTTGGTTGACTTTTAAAATAATAAAGTAAGACTATACGACTATTTTTATAACTTAAATAAAATAAGAGGAAAATTGCAATGCTTTCACTTCGTATTAATAAATCTCCTATTGCTTGGATCGATATTCCTGATAGTTTAGAATATATAAATATTCGTTTAAATCCATCTAATATAGATGAAAAAGAATTTATTAAAACTCATGGAAAAATACTTGATACCATACATTTGGCAAATAAGCCAGAGACTGGTTTTCTGTCTTACTCAAGAAAAGAAATTACTTTGCTTGATTTAAAGGATATTAACGTTAAATTAGCTGAACTTGATATAACCTTTCGAGCATGTATCCCAGATTCTATGTATTTATTATTTCAGAAGCAAGGGATGTGTCATACAATACAAAATCCTATTATGCAACTCTTAAAAAATGGTTTTATTAATGAAACACAATCATTGGTATTAAATAATTATATTTTGGAAAGAGTATCAGCACTACGACCTACTTTATTACCGCAATTGGATCAATTATCGAATGAATACATCTTTACACAGGTTCATGTTATATTCAGAGATTCTGGTTGGCTTTTATTACTTAATCCTCCACGAGAAGTGATAACTAAAACATTTGAAGCATTAGAGCTTATATTACTGAATAAAGGTGATTTAGTTCATGTAGGAGAAAAACTTAATTATTTATTGGCAACTGAAAAAGGAATAGATGATCTAATAAAAACTTTACCAAATGGTAAATATGACAACATGCTAAAAGATATGCTTATCAAACTGCAATCAGATGTCAAAATATTTGTAGCAAGGCATAAGACAGAGCTTGATCATGCTGTTGAGTATTCACTTGCAAACCAACTACAGAAGGTGGCACGATCCATGTATTCTATGTGGAGACTTCAGCCAGTAGAGGTTGCTTCAAGATCAGATGAAAAAGAAAAAGAGAAAAGGTTTATTTTGAAATGATTGATAAACTATGATTATTGTTAAATGGACATATTTTTTATGAAATGGTGATTCAAATCCCCATAGATATTTTTACTATTCTTGGTATAATTGCGTGGGAAAAATATTATTTATCTAAATTTTAGAATAAAGATAAGGAATAAATATGTTAAGAAAGCACGTCAAAATAGACGATAGCACAATTAGTGCTTTAGAAAGCAATAGCAAAATTACTTGCTCTCATTTGAATGTAACTATTACTTGCAGTGTTCCAAGTAATGTTGAAATAGAAAGTAAAGGATACATTAAATTTAAGCAAAAAGTGGGAGACAACGTAAGCATTAAATGCAAAGGAACTCCCATTTTTTTTGGAGATGTTGGTAATCACGTTTCTATAGAATGTGATGAACAACCGATGTTTATAGGAAGAAAGGGTACAAATTTGGCAATTAAAACATCCAAAAAGACATCTGTTATTGGGCACCCAGGTGACTTAGTAATAGGACCGGGACAAAGTTATCGTGTATCTGTTTCTATGCCTTTATCATGGTTATCATCATCAGGAAATAAATCCAACTCTTCAAATGACCAAGAAGATTATAGTCCAAAAAGCCCAAGACTTTATTAAAAATTCCTTGGATTCAAATTTCAAATGCAACATTTGATCTATAATTAACCAGATAGTATATTAATGCTAGCTGGTTCTACTTATGGAAAAGGAGTTGCAGCATGTCTCATACACATCTTAACTACTTAAAACGTTGTCAAATTTTAGCCCTTTGGAAAGCTGGCTTTAATCAAAATCAAATCGCAAATGAAGTTGGGGTTCACAAATCAACGATTTCAAGAGAATTTAAACGCAATCTAACATTTGTGCGAACAAGCTTAGGATATTGGACGTATAAACCTGACTATGCTCAAGGTTATGCAGATTCTCGGCGAAAAGCTAAGCGCCATTTTTATAAATTTACAAAGGAGGTTGAGGAGTTTGTAACGCAAAAGATTCTTGAAGATTGGAGTCCGGAACAAATACGAGGCTATGCTATAAGATGGAATTTATTTTCAATTAGCCATGAGCGTATTTACCAATTTCTCATGGATGATAAAAACAATGGCGGTGAACTTTATAAACATTTACGTCATAAAAGCAAAAAATATAGAAAACGTTACGGCAGCAACTACACCAGATCGCCTATAAAAAATCGAACAATGATAGATGATCGCCCGAAAATTGTTGATGAAAAATGTCGAGTTGGGGATTGGGAAATTGACACTATCATTGGCAAGAATCATAAAGGAGCTGTGTTATCGATTGTTGACAGGGCCACAAAATTCACAATACTTCGAAAACTTAAATATAAAACTAGTGAGTTAACCAAAAACGCATTAATTGAAGCCCTTACTCTATATAAAAATAATATTCATACAATAACTTCAGATAATGGAACCGAGTTTGCTGAACATGAAGATGTTAGTGCTGCGTTAAATACTGCATTTTATTTTGCACATCCATATTCATCATGGGAAAGAGGACTTAACGAAAATACAAATGGGTTAGTTCGGCAATACCTTAAAAAATCTTCCGAATTTACAGATATCACAGATGAAGATCTTGCTATAATAACCAGCAAATTGAATAATAGACCACGTAAGACATTAGGTTATAAATCACCAAATGAAATTTTCTTCAAATAAATTTAGGAGTCAAATTTGCCAGTTATTGTTTTACC
Source organism: Gammaproteobacteria bacterium (assembly GCA_013287235.1). The sequence continues at coordinate 4,749 of JABDEF010000057.1, read as the reverse complement.
CATGCATCGCGATGATATTGGTGCAGTTGCACGCGTTCACTCAGAAGGGTTTCCACGACAAAAGGATTCATTAAAATGGATAAGCTGCAATTTCGCTGCTTTTCCCAGAATAATGATATATGTGGCTCGAGATGAAAAAGATAAAATCATTGGCTATATTCAATGGATTCAAAAAAGTGGATTTCGTCAGCAATCTGTTATGGAGCTTGAACAAATTGCCGTATTAAAAAACAATCAGAAAAACGGAATTGGATTCTTATTAATAAAAAAATCTGTAGAACTTATTAAAGGCTATCTGGAAGGCAATAATTCTTCTTTAAAGGCTATTTTAATCTCAACTCGCACTGATAATACTGCTAAGTCATTGTATGAAAAAGCCTTGGGCGCTGAAGAAATAGCGGTAATAAAAGATTTATATTCTGCTGACGAAGCGATTTTAATTGCTCGTGGGGTATAATAATAAGAGAGGTTGCATTAGCGAGTTGAAACCACCAAACTAATATTGACAATAACCGTGATTATTTGGATAATCACAGATAGTAAAAAAAAGGAGGGGTTGGCTGAGCAATCATTTTTATTTAATTTGTAAAAAAATTAGGAGCGCCTGATGCAGCAAAGGTACAGATCGTATGTTGAAAAAATCACTAAGGAAGAATTTAATAATTGTGTTCTAATGCAGGAAATAAAAAGTATTGATTCCCAATCTATATATTTTAAATATATTCCTTCATTAGAACCATTTTCAAAAGAAACAAAGCTCACTTCTGATAAAATAAAGTTAGCAAAAAAAATGAGCGAAGAAATAACTGAGAAATGGAATGCTCTTATCCAGCTAACGCCACCACGTCTTTTAACATTTGATATCCAAATTAATTTTCAAAATGCAGCTTCTCTTCTCACTAAGCTTTGTTTGAAACTGCGATTTATTGGATTTGAAAAGAATGAAACAAGCTTTCAAGAATTTTATAAGATACTTCAAAAATGTCAGCGTGATTATATTTCGCAATTGAATTTACTGCAAACATATACTAAATATGCGATGACTTACTACTCTCAATTACAGGAAGCAAAAACTCGCTCTGATGAAGAAACTGCTGTAGAAAAAGAAATTAGGAAATTAAAAAAAGAAATACAACAATTAAAGAATGAAATCCCATCATATTCTGGATTGTTCAGAGCGCTGGATAAGGAATTTGAAATAGAAAATGATAAGATATTGACGGAATTACAACTAAAATTCTCAAAAGAATACAGGTTATTTTTTAATAGACCCATCTATGACTTTCTTAAAGGAACTAAAGGTTCTCCAGCAACAATTAACCTTTCAGATTTTATAGAAGATTTTTGTAAAACTACTAAATATACGTTTAAAAGATGATTGTGATTATTGCTTGAATTACGGTAGATATTCAATGAAATATAAATTTAATGATTTTTCTCCGGAAGAGGCTTGGCTAATTTTTAGAGTTGATTTCCAAGTAAAAGATCAACCCGTGGATACTTACATGGTAATGGAGCTACCTTACGGAACGGTTATTACCTTTGAAACAGTCGAAACTGAGCTTTCGCAAGCAAAAGCAAATATGCTTTTGCAGCAAGCAAAAAAAGAAACAGGATACCTTCCTCGTCGTCTTATTTTAACTAAAGGAGATCCTGCTGAACCATTTTTAAATGAATCAGCAACAAATTTAAATATTCAATTTGAATCAGTACCTGCCGTTTATCTCGAAGAACTAGTTACACCATTGAAGCAATCATTTGGCGAACATTTTTATTCACCCTCTACTATAGGTTATGCAAATCTCAACGATAATACAGACGAACTTGAAAATGAAAGCGCCAAACATTTTCTTCCAGATAGTTATGACCCTTGTTCGTGTGCATCTGGAAAAAAATATAAATTTTGTTGTAAGAAAATATTACGTGAAATCACAGAAGCAATGATAGCTGCAGAAGATGGTCATTTTTCAGAAGCCATCAAATGGATTGATCAAGCTAAATCGATTGCTGGCGAAACAGCTGAAGTATTATGTAGAGAATCTATTGTTTATAGTTACTTTGATCAAGAAAAGAGTGAAGCCATTCTCGACAAATGTTTAGAAATGAATCCTAAGCACCCGAGAGCATACTATATTCGTGGCCTGACGTTGAAGGAACAAGGTGAACTCGATGGTGCAATCAAAGCTTATGAATCAGCTATTGCCTATTATCCGGCATCGGATCATTATCATCTTAATGAGACTTATAATAATTTAGGTACAACCTTCCATGCAATGGGTGATTTAGTCAAAGCAAAGTCAGCATGGGAAAAGGCCCTCCTTTTTCTACCGTCTGACAAAACAGCGCGAAGAAATCTTGAGAATTTTATTTATAATCGTCCCATAGGATAAAAAAATGCCTCATTTAATAATCATTGCGGGATCCAATGGATCAGGGAAAACAACAGCAGCCCCTGCTTTATTACAAGATTCGCTGCATGTTGATAATTTTGTGAATGCTGATGTCATTGCTCAAGGACTCTGTGCTTTCCAACCAGAAAAAGCCGCTATACAAGCAGGTCGTATTATGTTGGATAGGATACATTCACTTGCTGAACAAAAAATCAATTTTGCATTCGAAACGACGCTATCAAGCCGCACATTTGCCATGTGGATACCTCGATTAAAGAAACAAGGTTACCAATTTCATCTTATATTCTTATGGTTGAAAAACGCAGAACTTGCTATTTTTCGCGTTAAAGAACGTGTAAAAAATGGGGGACATTCTGTTCCTGAGCAAACAATTAAACGCCGTTATGTTTCAGGATTAAAAAATTTTTTTAATCTCTATAAACCGCTAGCTGATTCATGGCAATTTTACGATAATTCAAATGCTGATCAGCTTTCTCTAATTGCCTCTAATATAAACCATAATGATTTTACTGTTGAAAACAAAAACGTGTGGGCGCAGCTCTTGGAGACCTATTATGACAAATAAACCTAAATTAAATGATGATAATATTTCAAAAATTCTTAATGATTCAAAAAAAGTTACTAAGATTATTCAAGCTGGAATAAAAGCTGCTTTAATGAAACATAAACAAGCAGGTAATCCGATATGTGAATGGCGTGATAATAAAATTGTTTGGATACCACCAGAGCAAATACCGATCGAGAAAGAAAAATAGGGATTTAGAAATGGGTAAAAATTCTCCACTATCATTATTTGATTCATTAAAGCATATTGATAACACAATTATTATAAAATTACCCAACGATGATATTTATTATGATGATACTTGTCATGCATTAAAATTTTTGAAATGCTATAAAGGAAGTTTGGGCACATTTAATTCTTATCGAAGAGAGATAGAACGTTTACTGCAATGGTGTAGACATATCTCAAATATTTCATTAAAGCAAATTAAGCGCGAGCATATTGAGCAGTTTATACGATTTTGCCAGCACCCGCCTAAATCATGGATAGGTATTAAAAAAGCGCCAAGATTTATTGATAAAAAAGGAGCGCGTGTACCTAATTCAGATTGGCGCCCTTTCGTTATTACTCTTTCTAAATCTGCACATCGGCAAGGGAAAATAATTGAAATCGATCAATTTGAATTATCAGAAGGAGCAATCAAAGAATTATTTGCAATCCTGAGCACTTTTTTCAATTATCTGCTTCAAGAAGAATATGTTTTCATGAATCCTGTTGCTTTGATTAGGCAGAAAAGTAAATTTATTCGTAAACAACAAAATCAAACACAAATTCGACGTCTCACACCATTGCAATGGGAATATGTTCTAGAAACGGCAACTGATATGGCAAATAATGATTCGGACAGACATGAACGAACTTTATTTATTATGACCATGCTTTATTCCATGTATTTGCGTATTTCAGAATTAGCCGCAAGTGATCGCTGGCTTCCAAAAATGTGTGATTTTTATCGTGATCATGATGGAAATTGGTGGTTTAAAACTGTAGGCAAAGGAAATAAAGCAAGACAAATTGCTGTTAGTAATGCGATGCTTAATGCATTAAAACGATATCGAAAATATTTAGGACTACCTACCTTACCCTCTGCTGCTGATAAAACACCTTTATTATCCAAAACAAGAGGCAAAGGACCCATAAAGAGTACTACTTATATCCGAGAAGTTGTTCAAACTTGTTTTGATCACACAATCAAAAGGCTTAATGAAGATAAACATTTTGAAGAAGCCGAATCTTTAAATGAAGCGACTGTTCACTGGTTGCGCCATACTGGCATTTCTGAGGATGTGAAATGCAGGCCGCGTGAGCATGTCCGCGATGATGCTGGACACAGTTCAAGCGCTACGACTGATAAATATATTGACGTTGAGCTAAGAGAAAGACACCGCTCTGCTAAAAATAAACCTATTTTGGTTGATAGTTAAAATTTGATAGATATTACTTGAGTTACTATAAATAATAATATATAAATATTAACTAATTGAATATATAAATATTTATATTTTTTGTAGTAGATAATACCTACTATCACACTTTTCAAAGTGGAAGCCGTGGATTGAGCATATTTAAGGTTATTTCTTTACTAGTAATGCTAGCAGTAACTTCCAATAAGACATCAAAAACACCAACGGGAATTGGTTTTTTTGCAAATGGATTATGAACTAATATGAAATCATTTCGACATTTTTCCCAAGTAATGTCCGTATACTGATCGAGTCCCGGATAGAAAACGTGTCCATCATAAGATAGCAATATTGCACTAATGTGTGAATA
>JABDEF010000056.1 GCA_013287235.1 Gammaproteobacteria bacterium | reverse complement strand
AATGATATGGAGTTCCTTTTGTTTTCTTTGTACAAAATCCTTAAATTCGCGCAAGGAATCGTATTTTTCGTCCCTTTCATTTTCATGACTTTCCATATATTCACCTCACAGAACATTATTCACAACCTTTGGTGTCATTTCATTTTTGCTTTCTGGTAACGACTTTTTTTCAGTAAATAATTTGGTATGTCGCAAAGGTACAATTTCTGTTTGCGGTGCATTTTCTTTGATCTCCGTTTCAGGAAGGACAATAGGTAATGTTTTATTATTTGCTAACTTTCCCTGTTTTTTCAAGAATGGTATAGATGAAGGTGATGTACGATGACATTTTGCTTGCAGTAATAGGGTGGCTATAAAACTAAAAGTAAAAGCACCAAGCCCAAAGCCTATCGCACCCCCGGCACCACCCATCGCTGCAAGAAATACTGCAAGACTTGCGCCTTCTGCGAGTAAACCCCATCCAGTACACGCAATCGCAACAACGCCAATGACTACAAAACTGATAATAAGTGCGCGTTTCCAGGGTTTATCCACCCATTTATCATACCAATGTGATTTTTTTGTTTGCGCATGGATAGGCTTTGCTTCATGCGCGCGCGGGATATTCACCAACGACGGAACAATATGTGCATTAGGCTGCTTCTCGTCGATTTCTTTTTTTGAAATAGTATTTTTCAATTTTTTTAATTTATTTGAAATAAAAAGATGTGCCATCGTTACATTATTAGATTCTTCTTCATTATTTGTGAAGAAATTTAATCTCTGTCGCATATTATTCAAATGTGTTTCGATTTCTTGCAAATTTGCCTCAGATAGAATAGCTTGATTCCAAGCTTTATTTAATTCTTCTGTCCATTTTTCAAATTTTTCGTTTTTAATAGATTTTATTTCAGGAATACGTGTTGCAAAAATAAGTAATTCATTTTTCTTATTTCTAAAGATTTCTTCGTAATATTCTTGTTTTTTTTCTTGAGAGAGCTTTTGAGATAATAGTGATTGTAATTGTTCTCCATATTCGACTAATTGTTTATTTAAATGATCACGCGAAGCTATCCATTGATCTATATTTTCTTGGACGCGAGCTTCATCAACTTTAAAAGTTTTTAACTCTTCTTCCAGTATTCCGACATGCGTATCAATAAATGGTGATATATCATAACCAAAAAACCATTTATGATAACTTAGATCTTTACGATAAAACATATTCTCTTTCTGTAAATCATTAAAATATTGTTTTAATAATTTTAATGCACCTATCTGTGCCGGATCCATAAAATTTTGTTTTTTCACGTTATCAATCGTTTTTTCCAATATGGCAAGATGATCCTCTGCTTCTTTATATTCTCTTATATCTTTCAAATTCGGCTCTGGGAATTGAAATTTTCTTGCTTTTATTTTATCAATAAATTCATGAACGAAACGCGTATTTTTTTTGATAAGACGAGTACGTTTATCATTTAATTCTTTATATTCATCAATTTCAGCAGTGATCATTTTATAATATTTGACATATTTCACTTCTTCGACAAATAATAAATAAATTTTTTCTTTTAAATCATATTTCTCATTAAGCAAATTTATTTTGTTAAATTCGCCAGAAAAATGCTTTTCTTCATTAAAGCGATGAATCTGTTTTTTAATATTGCCTATTTCTGAATTCATGGCATATTTAATTCTCTCACCCAAATTTTTAAATATTTGAAGCTTGAGTTGTTCTTTGTAAGAGCTGCAGATCTCATCCGTTGTATTGTCTAAATTAAACTTTATATCGTTTGTTTGAGGAAGCTTATCTTGTACACAAAGCGAAGTGCATGCGATTCGATGAATAAATGAATCTAGCACATAACAAGCGACTGCCTCTAAGATAAGTCGATATGCGTACAGCAGTGCTTCATTACACTGAATGGTATTTTCATTCCAAAGAGATATTACTTTTGTAAAATTTTTTTTAATTTCTTCAGGATGCTTATACTCTTCAAACTGGCTTAAAATTTCTTCGATATGTTGTTTGTGGAAATTTTCGATAAACGCACACTCTTTTTTATAACTATTCCATATCGAAAAAAAACCTTTCTTCAATTCTTCTATCTTTTGAGAAAGATTGCGCTCTAAATAATATAGACTTTCTTCTTTATTTTCCTCAAGGATGGTTTTCAGTGTCGGCATTTTAGGATATCTCCCTATAATTGTGTTAAAGATCCTCCTTTTGATGGTATAATAAAAACTATTTGAGGGGAATATCATTCTCTCGGAATAATGAAGGGCTGTTTACAATTCTGCTTCAACTGAGTCGTAAACAGTCCGTAATAAGAGGGTTACAAATGAATACACGTAAGTTTGTTTTTACAATATTGATGACACTATCCACTTGTGTTGCCTTTGCCGCTGACCAGGCTGCAAAAGAAGACACAACACCACCGCCGCAAGAAGGACCTATTTCAATCGAAAGCATACCCCCCATTGTGAGTCTACCAGAAGGAACGCCCCCTTACCCACCACAAAGCACACCGCCTAATCCAATAGATTCTTCAAACGCTCCCATCGCAGAACCACAATAAGGGCTGTTTACAATTCTGCTTGTAAACAGCTCATAGTCATGCGTTAATATTTTCTTAAGAATGTCGTGCTATATCTTAAAATGCTCGTGTCATTCCCTTGATAAAAGGAATGATAAGAACTAAATCATCTCAAGGAGAGAATAAGCATGTTCGATCAACGACCCAAAAAAATTATTAACGCATCCTTACAGCTTCAAATCGATCTTTTCATGGCAGAAGCGAAAGCAAAATCGCTTATCGCGAAATATATATTTGATACAGATAATCGAGATACATTTTCGATTCTTTTTAAAGATGTTCCACCAAAACAATTAATTGACGAACTGAATAAAATCACTATTTCTTCAAATACCCTTGAAAAAATAAAAATTGTTATTTCTAAAAAAGATGAATTCCCAGCACTTTTTAATCTACCACCGTATGCATGGTTACATTTTTTGATAGAAGAACAAATTCATATTGAAGACCTCCAAGCATTAATTGGAAGCAACGATAGCTTTGAGGGAGCTGTCAGCGGCATGCTTGATGTCATTCATGAAATGGAAAATCCTGTCTTACGTGCATGGACTTTTTATTATTTATTAAACTACCAACATGCGAATGAAAATGAAATGAATGTTTTTTTGGATTCGTTAGGAACGAAGGATCCATCATTTCGAGAGTCCTTCGTTCAACTTCATCGTTTACTCAATAATACCATGATCTATGTTTCTCATGATGATGATTCCATTTCGACGCATTTCGTCACAGAGAGTTTATTGAGAATCAAAAAACCAGCTCCTCCTCGTCGCGTTGGATTATCCGTAGAAGAATATAAAATAACAGAAGAAAAGTATCAATTTTTACAATCACAACACGATGGACGCGTTCATGCCGCTTGCCGTTTAATTCGGGAATGCATCTCCCATGCCTGTGAGCGTACTCTTAATAAACTGGATGAAACAGAAACACTCTTATTTCGTCATCTACAAGAACAACAAGATGATTGTTTTGCTGCTCAATTGATCGCGGAAGAATACAAAGAACATGAAGAAAAATACCCTAGTCCAGCGCCACGGAGAATCGCTTTACCCTCTTTTTTATTTGAAATTCACGAAGTACTTCTAGAAGAACCGGAACCCGTCGCGATGCCTCACAACCCTCACAACGCAGCACTCGAAAACAAACCATTGAATGAAGCCAAGGAAGGATCCCAGCCCTCGGAATCTTTGCCGCGACGACGCTCATTCTAATGTCTTACCGTTTGAAATGCTATTCGTTCAGCTGAGTGAGTAAGCTGAACGAACAAGCCCCTCTGTGAAACAGTCAATCTAGGTGATACTATTCAAGCCTTTACAGGTAATCGATTCTGTTAGACGAATAAGTTTATCTCCAGGATATATTACTGTGAGAGTTTTTAATTTTAAATCGTCACAAGCGATTTGCATGGATTTAGTCAGCTTGGGTTGTTTTGAAAATTTAAACTCATAACCGTGACGCTCTCCGTTTAATATGATTAATAAATCAAGTTCTGCCCCAGAAAAAGTTGACCAGAAATAGCAATCATGTTCATCTACTTGATGATGACGAATGACTGATTCTAAAGCAAATCCCTCCCACGAAGAGCCAATTTTAGGGTTAGAAAGTAGATCAGTTTTTTTATCAATATTTAATAAAGTATGCAAAATACCGGAATCTCTGAAATAAATCTTTTTTGATTTTACTTGGCGCTTAGCAATGTTTTCAAACCATGGTGTTAATTGCCGTACCATAAATGTGCCTGTTAAAATATCAAGATAATTTTTTACCGTATGATGCGATAAATCCATAGAATTTCCTATTTCTGATGCATTAAAAATTTGGCCATGATAATGCGCCAACATCATCCAGAAACGTCTTAAATGTGCAGTTGGAATGTTAATTCCTAACTGGGGTATGTCTTGCTCTAGAAAAGTTTTGATGTAATCTTTGCGCCATTGGATGCTATCTAGATCACTGCCTGCTAAGTAAGATAATGGAAATCCCCCTCTTATCCATAATTTTTCAATGTCATTTATTTCAGGGATTGAAAATGGTGTAATTTCGATATAATGTATTCTACCAGCTAAACTTTCTGAGCTTTGTCTAATTAATTCACGAGATGCGCTTCCCAGAATAAGATAACGTTGTAATGGCGGAGCGCGATCTACCAGCACTCTTAATATAGGAAATAATTCAGGGATACGCTGTATTTCATCAATGATAATGAGATCTTGTAATGTGTCTAGTGCCAGCATAGGATCTTGCAACCGAAGTAAATCGATCGGATTTTCTAGATCAAAATAATTTTCTTGTACCCCATTACTTATTTTAAAATATTCACGAGCAAGTGTGGTTTTGCCGCATTGTCTTGGCCCAAGCATTGCGACAATTTTGCTTGTTTTAAATGCAGCAGCTATCTGCTCAATATATTGCAATCTTTGCATGATTCACCTTGAAAATCGGAACAATATTCTCCAATTTTCAATGAGAATGACTCTTTCGTCAAGTAAAACTTGAAAATTGGAAGTATTAATTCCAAAATTCAATGTTGCGCATAGGCCTCAAACAGGGGATATGCACTTTCATTCTAAAATCTTTTGAATCACGAACCTTGGCCGTTTTCTTACCTCTTGGTAAATACGGCCAATATATTCACCGACAATCCCTAAACCCAATAACACTATCCCCAATAAAAAAAATAAAATGGCAAAAAGCGTAAAGACGCCTTCCGCATCTCCACCCACGATGACTCGACGAACCGCTAAAAAAATCACGAAAATAAAACTTGCGAAAGAGACAAACATCCCAAGGAAAGTAAAAATTTGCAACGGAAATAAGGAGAAGTTTGTCACTAAATCGAAATTATAACGAATTAAGCGATAAAATGTATAATTGGATTGACCTGCAAAACGCGCTTCGTGATCCACTGCAATTTCGGTAGGATTCACTGCATAACTTAAGGCGAGTGCTGGAATAAATGTATTTACCTCTCCCGTACTTGCCATCAAATCAACAATTCTTCTTCGATAAGCGCGTAACATACAACCTTCATCTATCATTTGAAGATGTGGAATCAAAAGGCTCCGCATCTTATTGTGTGCTTTTGACAGTATCCGGCGTGACCAGCGATCTTGGCGATTTTTGCGATAGGTATTCACCACATCATGACCCGCTTCACTTGCTTCAATGAGTTTCACAATTTCTTCCGGTGGATTTTGCAAATCAGCATCCAATGTCACAATAATTTCACCCCGTATCCGTTCAAAGCCAGCCATGATGGCCATATGCTGGCCGAAATTTCCGCTAAATTCGATCACGCGAATTTGATTCGGACGCCGTTGATGAAATTCCTGCAAAATTTGACTAGAGCGATCCTTGCTTCCATCATTGGTAAAAATGATTTCATAAGATTTATTCAAAAGATCTAATGCATTCGTTAATCGACGATACAATTCTTCCAGCGTTTCTTCTTCATTATAAACTGGGATAACGATACTGATATAGGGCATCTGTTCTGGCATTTTTCATTCCTTTATGTATACTTGATACAGTATGAACCCCAAACAAACAAATGCAATCTTTACCCGTTTTCGTCGCGCAAATCCTCATCCAACGACGGAATTAAAATATCATTCGCCATTTGAATTATTAATTTCAGTGATCTTATCAGCAAGAGCAACTGATGTATCTGTCAACAAAGCAACAGAAAAATTATTTAAAGTTGCCAATACGCCGGAAGAAATTTTAAAACTAGGCGAAAAAAAATTACAGGCATATTTGAAAACGATTGGTTTATATAAAAATAAAACCGCAAATATTCTAAAGACTTGTCAAATTCTCATCGATAAACACCATTCAAAAGTGCCGCACTCTCGCGAATCGTTAGAAGAACTTCCGGGCGTTGGCCGGAAAACCGCGAATGTGATTTTAAATACTTATTTTAAAGAACCCGTGATTGCTGTCGATACACATATTTTTCGCGTCGCGCAACGGATTGGACTTGCAAAAGGTACCACGCCGCTTGAGATCGAAAAACAATTAATGAAAGTCATTCCGGAGAATTTTTTACATGATGCGCATCATTGGTTAATTTTACATGGCCGATATGTTTGCACTGCACGCAAACCGCATTGTCCCGAGTGTTTGATTAACGATCTTTGTGAATATCCTGACAAAACTGAAGTGATAGAGTAACAGGGATCAGGTCTGACCCCATGCTACTCAGTCGGTGGATTTTTTTAGAAGTAATAATCAAACTGGAAGGTGATCATATTCACAATTCCGCTTGTACCTGTCGGACCTGCAATGCCAGAACCCGTCGAGGTATCGCCTCTCTCGTAATCATAATCACGACGGAATTCTAAACTCTGCAATGTATTTTTCCAGAATGAGCGGTTGATAGTTAATGAATATCGCTGTGATGGCAATCCAATGGCTAATGCATCTTGACTCCATTGATAACTCACGCCCACAGAGGTGGGATTCACAAAGTAAGGAATGTTATATACCAATTCCACATTCATGGCTTGAGGCTGTGCACCGTCACCATTAAACGTCATATCAGCCGGTGAAAAATGGCGAATGGCAGTAATATATTCACCAATAAATTGGAAATCACCCATTCCTAGTTTCATATTCGCATCTACCGCGGGGACTTGATGTACTAAATTTTCGTCGCCCGTCGCGACTTGTTCCACTACTCCTGCCGTATTGGTGAAGGTTTCGATAGGCCCGCCAAAACCACCGAACAACGGAGGGTTGAAATTATTATTACCTGTAATCTGCATACCCCCAGAATCCGCAATATTCTTAATAATACCGCCGCCAAAGGTCGCAGAAAACTTTTCGCCTTTTGTAAATTTATAAGATAGATTAACACCCGCATTATTGATGCGATTTGTATTATCGGTTTGAGTGGGTCCATTAAAAATATAACCCGTGGCTAATAACGAATTTTCTGATTGTGATTTATAACCCACAACAGCTGCGCGAGCAGGTGTACGTGCTAAGATTTTTTGTAAAGGACTACTGACCATGGTGGTGGAATAAACACCAAATGGTACAAACATTTGACCTAAACTCGCATAATACGGCGACCTTGTGAAATCACCTAATACGATAAATGCTTTATTCACGAATACGCGAGAATCTAACACGCGGTCATTGTTACTAAACGACCCCGTTTGCGTACCTATGTTATTATCATAAGCAAACTCGATAAAAGCAGAAGTCCATGGACTCGGTCCTAAAATATACGCATCTAAGTTAACGCTTGTTAAATCGATATCGGTGCTATCCGAGCTTGCGCCGCCTCCATTGCGATAGAGTGCCTGACCTTCCACGAGACCGCTTAATAATATGTGCGAGCCAATCCCTTCTGGGTCCCGCCCCATGGCTCTTAACCGTTTATCCACATTAAGATCAACATTTAATAAAATGACATCTTCATTCACACTTGGGGTGTTGATAATGAGGTTACCCCCGGAAAATTCTAACGGAATACCAATATAGGGCCCTGAAGATACGAATGATTGTCCAGGCACGTCCAAATCCACAGGAAGATATAAAGGCCCCGTGATGGGTAAATCGGTTGGACCTTGTATCTGTGGATTTTTGGAAGGGGTCATCCCAGGAGGATTCGCATTTGCTGCGACCGTAGTTTTCTTTGTTGCAGGAGGGTCGGCTTGATTATTACCTTGCTTCTTTAATGCGTGCATTTGTTTTTGAAGGTCAGCCACCTGGGACTCCAAAAGGGCAATTTTTTTGGTTTGAGAATCGACAGCAGAAATTGCGGAGGGTGAAAAGACACCCAAAATGGCCAAACTCACGACTAACCGACTAAATTTGTGTTTCATGAAATCCTCCTCTTTCAAACTGAATTTAACAAATACAAGCCAACACCCCTTCATCCTTCGATGAGTGAACGAAAAAAAAATCCTTGGGAAAATGAGGGAAATTTTTTTGGGTTTTATAAATTAACAAAGTTTACGTATGATCACAAGGGATAAAACATTTTTTTTGCTTTTTAAACGTCGTCCCGTAATACTCTGTATACAGGACTTTTACCCGGGCAAGGAGTCCAGTCCCCTGTCAAAGCATCACGGGACGACGTTAATGCACAGGGAGAACTTGCCCAACACCTGACGAATCCGTTACACTTCACCCTCTATATAACATTTAAATTTAAACATGCTATCCAAATCATCGTTCAAAAATAGCCTACGAGACCGCGGTCTGGCATTGTTCGGAGGTATCATACTTACCTTCGCTTTTGCACCTTTTTCCATTTATCCTTTGGCGGTAATATCCCCCGCATTATTGTTGTTGCTGATTTTGGATAAAACACCAAAAGAAGCACTTTTTCGTGGGTGGCTATATGGACTTGGTTTATTTGGATCAGGCGTCTATTGGGTTTTTATCAGTATTCATACTTTCGGTGAGACCCCCATTTGGTTAGCGACGCTCATTACTGGCATTTTTATCGCTCTATTAGCACTTTATCCG
>JABDEF010000055.1 GCA_013287235.1 Gammaproteobacteria bacterium | reverse complement strand
ATCGAAAAAAGTTGAATGAAGCATTGAAGCAGGAGATAGAATGCAGCTAACACATAAGATAGCCCTAAAACCCACGAAGTCGCAAAAAGAATATTTTCAAAAAGCAGCTGGAACGAATCGTTTTGTGTGGAATTGGGCGCTTGCAAAATGGAAAGAGCAGTATTCTCTGGGCCTTAAACCCAAGTCAATGGCACTAAAAAAATCTTTTAATGCCATCAAATATGAAGAATTTCCTTGGCTGAAAGAAATGCATCGTGATAGTCATGCACAAGCATTTGCATATTTAGCAAAAGCATGGGGTCGATTTTTTAGTGAAATCAAGAAGAAGAAAGTTGCACATGAGCCACGATTTAAAAAGAAAAATCGTTGTCGTGATTCGTTTTATGTGGCAAATGATAAATTTTATTTAAATGAAAAAACCATTCGTTTACCCAAAATAGGATGGGTAAATATGACAGAAGCATTACGTTTTGAAGGAAAAATTTTAGGTGCAACCGTGTCACGTCATGCTGATCGATGGTATATTGCAATTCAAGTGGATGTTCCAAATTCGAAAGCTAAATTAAAACGCACAGGTCATGGAAAAAAAGGTGTGGATTTCGGATTAAAAGCCGCAGCAACGCTTTCCACAGGAGAAAGTATTCCATCACCTCGCCCACTTAAAGCGGCACTTCGCCGCCTGAAAATAAGAGGGAGATCTCTTTGTCGAAAAATAAATGCAGCGAAAGAAAAAATGGGTTTAAAGAAAAATGAAAAAATACCTAAGGGAACTCGTTTACCGCAATCAAATAATCAAAAAAAATCCTCTCTCAAATTGGCAAAGTCGCATGCGCGCATTGTCAATTTGAGAGCAGATTTTTCACATAAATTAACAACTCGTCTATGTCGCGAAAACCAAGCAGTAGCGATCGAGGATTTAAATGTTTCTGGTATGTTAAAAAATCATAAACTGGCACGCGCGATAAGCGATGTTGGTTTTGGCTCTATTCGTCGTCAATTAGAATACAAAGCAATACGTTATGATACACGTTTAATTATTGCTGATAGATGGTATCCTAGCAGTAAGTTGTGTTCTTCATGCGATTGGAAAAATGAATCACTGACATTAAAAGATCGAAGCTGGCGTTGTCAAAGTTGTAAAACATTTCACGATAGAGAGATCAATGCTGCGATCAATTTAGAACGGCTGGCATCCGACACTGCCTTACCCGTGGCGAGTTATTCGGTGACGAGTAACACTAAAAAGGGAGTTATCCCTTCTTAGGCGGGAAAGTTACGCCTGTCAGATACGAAGGTGGTCTTGAAGACACATCGGGGCAGGAATAAGGTGTGAGCACTTTCGTTCACATTTTTAATAGCAGATCTCATTACAATTAAGCAATTAAATTTACCCATTAAAATTGTAATTTTTAACAATAGTAATTTAGGAATGGTTGATGTTGAAATGAAAACGGCTGGTTTCCTTAACTTCGGCACGGAATTAATCAGTCCTAATTTTGCTGACATGACAAATGCGATGGGTATATTTGGTGTGCGGATAGACAACCCCAATATTATGGAAGATAGTTTACGTGAGGCTTTTAAACATAAAGGACCAGCGTTAATCGATGTTATCACCAATCCAGTTGAAATTGCTGTACCTCCAAAAATTACTAGTCAGGAATTAAAGGGTTTTAGTCTTTATTCTCTAAAAGCAATTATTAATGGACAGGGCAGTGAACTTTTTGAGTTGATTAAAAGTAATTTATGGAAATAAGATTCAGCCATGTTAAAACGAAATAATTTTATTTTTTGCGTAGTAAAAGGATAGAATATGTTTGCATCGCTTCCTTTAGCTTATTTAATTCCTCTCTTTGTTATAGCTGCAACGGCTGTCTGGTTTGCCGGTATTCAACTTTCTAATACTACGGATATTATCGATTCGCGTTTTGGTCTTGGTCAAGCGCTCGGAGGTATGATTTTTCTTTCAATTGCAACGAATCTTCCTGAAATCGCAATCGTCGTAACAGCTTCTTTGATACACGATGTGGGCATTGCCATTGGAAACATTCTGGGCGGGATTGCGATCCAAACAGTTGTACTTGTTATTTTAGATGGGTTCGGTTTGCGCAAGAAAGCATCATTAACCTATGAAGCTGCGTCTCTACAACTGGTGCTTGAAGGAGTTCTTGTCATAAGTATTCTTGTCATTTCAATTATGGGAACCCAACTTCCTAAATCTGTCATCTTCGCACGTCTGGCACCCGGCGATCTCTTGATAGTTATCACATGGTTAATTGGCCTCTGGTTAATCAATAAAGCACGTACGGATCTTCCTTGGTATAAAAAAGGTCGTGCCCCAGATACTACGCAAGCTAAATCAAATCTGAGCAGAAAAAAGAGAACAAAGTGGAGCACTGCACGTGTTCTGTCGATCTTTACTATTTCATCACTTATTACCCTAGCCGCCGGCGTTATTCTTACAGAAAGTGGTAGCGCTATTGCCACTCATATCGGTTGGAGCGGCGTTCTTTTCGGTTCAACTATATTAGCTGTAACTACTTCACTCCCAGAAGTTTCAACAGGACTTGCTGCTGTTAAAATGGGAGATTATACCCTTGCATTCAGTGATATTTTTGGAGGGAATGCTTTTTTACCCGTTCTCTTTTTCCCAGCTACGCTTCTTTCAGGAATATCGATCCTACCGCAAGCTCAAAACACAGACATTTATCTTGCAAGCTTAGGAGCGCTACTGACAGCTGTTTATATCTATGGATTAATCTTTCGTCCTAAACGCCAGTTTTTTTGTTTAGGGATTGATTCGATCGTTGTGCTTGTGATGTATGTTATTGGCATTGTGGGTTTGTTCACTATTGCATGAGAGCAATAATACCCATCCGTGGTAACATCTATGTAATTATTTTTGAGGATTTTTTATATGGTAGTATTTCACAAAATAAGAATCCATGTTATTAGTGGTTACTCTTGATCGAGTTAATTTTAACCATCCGGTTTCATTTTAAGTTTAGCTTCGACTTTTTATTGCAGAGCATAAATAATCAAAACAATGAGACCAGCTACAGCTATTAATGGATGGAGTATAGCTAGTGGCTTTGGGATACGTTTTTTTAAGGAATCTAAGGTATATAAAGCAAATCCACCTAACGCCGCAATAATAAAAATCACTAGACTAGCAATGAGTAGAGATTCACTGTGGCCTTTAACCACATCGATAATAAGAAGCACGATTGCAGTAGCAGCTAATGGTCCATGAATAATAACGAATGGTTTGGGTGTGGGTCGATCTCTCAAGATAGCTGTAAGTATGATTGAGCCGAACAATGCTGCAATGATAAATATAACGATAGCTGCTGTAATTAGCATAAACACTACTCCTTTGTGGTCAAATAATCCTCAGCTACAATTGTTTTAACATAGTCTAATAAATAATATACTGTATTGATATATACATACTATGAGGTTTGATATCGATGTTCAAGTACAGTTACAATCGAATGAATACCCAGCAGTCTTTCTTAATGGATAAATTTAAGCAGAATATTTTAGAAACAATTGATAGGAAAATTTTTTTTTTAATAAGTTGTCCTTACAAAAACCAGATGTTCCATATATGAAATTTGATTTAAAATACACCAACTGACAAATTTTTTATATTGGAATAAAAATTGATATTTTAACGGAATTATAGTCGATAAAAGCACAAACTATATTGCGACTTATTTGTTAGCAATATAAATAATTCTTTTATCGCATAAGCCTTGAATGCAATCATCTTATTAAAAAGTTAGAATGAATTAGAGTTTAATTTGAATGATATAACTTTGCGCAAAGGAATGCAGATAATGTCCTACAATATTACTCAAAAACTTATTCAATCACATCTCATTGATGGCTCTATGACGCCAGGTGAAGAGATAGCTCTCAAAATTAATCAGACGCTTTGTCAAGATGCTACGGGTACCCTTGTCATGCTCGAACTTGAAGCCATGGGAATTGACCGAGTTAAAGCAGACCTATCAGTTCAATATGTCGATCACAATCTCATTCAAGAAGATTTTAAGAATGCCGATGATCATCTTTTTTTACAAAGTGCAGCACAACGTTTTGGCGTATGGTTTAGTCGAGCTGGAAATGGAGTAAGCCATCCTCTTCATATGGAATTTTTTGGAAAACCGGGTGAAATTATGGTCGGTTCTGATAGCCATACTTGTGCAGGTGGTGCACTAGGCATGCTTGCCATCGGTACTGGTGGGTTAGAAGTGGCGATGGCCATGGCAGGACATCCATTTTATGTCAAAATGCCAATTTTAAACGCGCAAAAGAATTGAAAGATAAAAATATGCAACACGCAGTCGTGGCAGGAGAAAATTATGGTCAAGGTTCAAGTCGTGAGCATGCAGCACTTGCGCCGAGATATCTTGGTTTACAGCTAGTCATTGCAAAAAGTTTTGCACGAATTCATTGGCAGAATTTAATTAACTTTGGCATTTTACCATTAACATTTATTAACACCAAGGATTATGATCAAATTAAACAAGGAAGCATGATTGCTATTGATAATGTTATTGATTCGATAAAATCGGGAAATAAATTACAAGCTAATATAGATGGAAGAAAAAATATTATGTTACAGCATCACTTATCGACAAGACAAATTGAGGTTTAGGAGATTGCAATGCAGGCTCCGCATCAAATTAGTAATTTAGTTTTAGAAGGATTTGGAGTTGGGGCAATTGCTTACGCCGGATTTTTTAAAAAAATCGAAGAAAGTAATATTCTAGAAATAAATCGATTAATACGTGTAGCAGGTGTTTCATCTGGTGCAATTGCGGCGATGCAAGTAGCATTAAATTATTCAGCTAAAGAAATGATTAATGAGGTCAAAAATCAAAACTTTGGAAAATTCGCAGATGCTCCAGGGGGATTTATTGCCGATATTCTTCGATTTTTTACTGACGAAGGTATTTATAAAGATGAATATCTATATTGTTACATACGTAAATTAATTAAAGCTAAAACTGGCAATGAATACGTCACATTTTATGATTTACAAATGATGAAAAATCAATATCAGTTTAAAGATTTATATGTGATTACGACAAAATTATTTATGATTAATAATAAACCTGTAGCTCAAGCTTTTATTTTTTCACACGAACATACACCTCATGCACGTGTAGTTGATGCAATACGATCGTCGGCATCTTTGCCACTCATTTTTCCACCGATGCGACTACGCGAAGAAAAAGATGGTAAATATAGCATCTCGTCTGATGGAGATATATACGTTGATGGCGGGATCATTGAAGCTTATCCTTTAACCATTTTTGATTATTCACGTTACTTGAGTGATGCAGGACAATCTTCACAAAAGCTCATTTATAATAGCGAAACACTAGGATTAAAGCTTAATGATAGAACCGATATAGCCTTATTAGAAAATCATTTATTTGAGAAGAAGGAGGAAAGAATAAAAAATAGTTTTGAATACGCTAGAGCATTGCTATATGTTCTATCAAGTGGACAACAAAATACTGCTTTTATTAATAGTCGCGATCGTGAAAGAACTATTTTCATCGATACCTTGGGAATTTCTTCAACAGATTTTAATCTCACAGATCAACAAATAAATGCATTGTTAAAATCAGGCGAAAATGCAGCAGAGCAATTTTTGAAATATGGACATTATGTTAATGGATAATTATAACTTTATTTCAACATAAACTTAATAGACGGACTGAAGTGTAATAATAATTAAAATTACATTTTTTTATGTTCGAGATTAATGTCATACTTTAATATAGATGATTGTGTTCGCATATTGAACAGACAGGAGGTCTTCATGCGATTTTCTATTTACCGCTATAATCCTGAGATTGATACAGCGCCTTATATGAAGAATTATGAGTTAGAAATTCCGTCTGATTCAGATATGATGGTGTTGGATGCACTTCAATTAATAAACGAACAAGATGAAACATTAGCATTCCGTGCGTCATGTCGAGAAGGTGTATGCGGTTCTGATGGTATGAACATTAACGGGTTAAACCGTTTGGCTTGTATCACATCTCTTTCTTCATTGACTCCACCCATCATAGTAAGACCGTTGGTTAACATGACTGTGATTCGTGATTTAGTCGTTGACTTCACGTTATTTTTTAAACAGTACGAACGAGTCAAACCCTATTTACAAAATGATACTGAGCCACCACTCAAAGAGCGGCTGCAAACACCGGAAGAGCGCGCCAAGTTAGATGGATTATACGAGTGCATCTTATGCGCATGCTGTACGAGTTTTTGTCCTTCATCTTGGTGGAATCCAGAAAAATTTATTGGGCCAGCTGGTTTGTTATGGGCTGACAGATTTCTGCAAGATAGCCGTGATACCGCAACAAATGAACGTTTAGCTGATTTAGAGGATCCATTTAGTGTTTATCGTTGTCGAACTATTATGAATTGTACCGTCGTTTGTCCTAAGCATTTGAACCCTGCGGCGGCTATTGCCAATATTCGTCGGACAATGACAAAAAAAGGATCTTAATTATGTCTTATTCAAGGAATGAATATGAATAAACAGCAAGTCCGGAACTTGAATTTACTCACTATACGATATCCATTTACAGCAATTATTTCCATTTTACATCGATTATCAGGCATTTTCGTATTTTTACTAATTCCGTTTTTGTTATGGATGCTAGATGTTGCAACGGTATCATCGATCGGATTTGATCACATACGAACAGTATTAGCAAATCCTGCGACTAAATTGATATTGTGGTTAATTTTGGTAGCGCTATGGTATCACTTACTAGCTGGTATCCGACATTTATTGATGGATATTGGGATAGGAGAAAGTCTCAAAAGTGGACGTTTAAGTGGAGGAATAACGATAGTAATCACCGTCGTTGTAGCGATATTAATGGGAGTTTGGCTATGGTAAACAAACCAACAACAGATATGAGTTTGACAGGAAATGGTTTGCGAGATTGGTTGGTGCAGCGCTTTTCTTCTCTCATCATCGCGGTTTACTTTTTAATACTATTGGGATTTTTTGTCCTACACCCACAACTTGATTACACTACGTTACAACTTTTTTTTGCAACTGTATGGATGCAAGTATTTACGCTCATTGCATTATTAAGCATATTTTTGCATGCCTGGGTTGGTATCTGGACAGTCATCACGGATTACCTAAATCCCATTGCTGTTAGATTAACTATTCAAGCATTAGTTATTTTGATATTGCTTATTTATTTTTTTTGGGGTGTCGAAATTTTATGGAAATTGGCTTAAAGAGGCATACAAATGAAGATAGCTAATTATATCTTTGATGCTGTGATTGTTGGAGCTGGTGGCGCAGGTATGACAGCATCATTACAACTTGCACATTCAGGATTAAACGTCGCTGTGATTTCGAAGGTATATCCGACACGTTCACATACTGTCTCCGCACAAGGTGGGATTGCTGCGGCATTAGGTAATGTTCATCCTGATGATTGGCGTTGGCATATGTTTGATACTGTTAAAGGATCAGATTATTTAGGCGATCAAGATAGCATTGAATATATGTGTAAAATGGCTCCTGATGCGATGTATGAGTTAGAACATATGGGTATGCCATTCTCACGCTTAGATAACGGTAAAATTTATCAACGTGCTTTTGGTGGTCAAACGATTGATTATGGAAAAGGAGTTGCACAGCGTACTTGTGCCGTTGCAGATCGTACAGGACATGCACTACTACACACACTATTTCAAAATAATATTAAAGCCAAAACGCATTTTTTTAATGAATGGTTTGCTATTGATCTCGTGAAAAATTCACAAAATAAAATTGCAGGCGTTATTGCACTGTGTATTGCAACAGGTGAAATAGCATTTTTTAATTCGAAAGCAACAATTTTTGCAACAGGTGGCGCGGGTAGAATCTTTGAAACCTCGACAAATGCATTGATTAATACAGGAGATGGGTTAGGGATGACATTGCGTGCAGGTCTTCCATTACAAGATATAGAAATGTGGCAGTTTCATCCCACAGGGTTACCAGGCGTGGGTATCTTAATTACTGAAGCAGTGCGAGGTGAAGGTGGATATCTTATCAATAAAAACGGTGAACGTTTTATGGAGCGTTACGCGCCACACGCAAAAGATCTTGCATCACGTGATGTCGTTTCTCGCGCTATTGCTTTAGAACTTCGCGCAGGTAATGGTTTTAATCCAGGCGGTGTTGATTATGTGAAATTGAAACTCGATCACTTAAGTGCAGATGTTATCAATTCACGGTTACCAGGCATACGGGAATTAGCAATTACCTTTGCACACACTGATCCAATTACTGAGCCCATTCCTGTGACATCTACGTGTCATTATATGATGGGGGGGATCCCAACAAATGTGCATGGCCAAGTCATCACGTTAGGATCAACTGATGAAGATCAAATTGTCGAGGGACTTTATACAATCGGCGAATGTGCGTGTGTTTCTGTTCATGGTGCTAATCGCTTAGGCAGTAATTCTTTGTTAGATTTAGTTATATTTGGTAAAGCTGCTGGATTACATGCTGAAAAAGCAATTAAAGAAGGATTACCATTACATTCAATCAATGAAAGTGATATTGATGCAGCATGCTCGCGGGTGAATCGGTGGGATAATTCTAAAAAAGGCGAAGATTTCAGGCTCATTCGTCAAGCAATGCAAAAGATAATGCAAACTGATTTCGGCGTATTTCGCATGGAAGAACATATGATAGAAGGGCTCAAGAAATTGAGAGATTTACGTGAGTGTCTTAAAGATGCTGTTTTAACAGACGCCAGCAAAATTTTTAATACTGCACGAATTCAGGCATTAGAATTAGACAATTTGATGGACGTCGCTTTAATGACTGCTACAGCAGCTTTAACGCGCAAGGAAAGTAGAGGTGCGCATAGCCGAGAAGATTATCCTAAACGCGATGATCAGCACTGGTTGAAACATATACTTGTTTTTTTAGATGAAAATGTTAAATATCGTCCGGTCAATATGAAGCCAAACTTTGTTGATCCATTGAAACCAATGGAAAGAGTATATTAAATGCAAACTTCATTTCTTTTATATCCTGTACTCCCGTTCAGACTTGATTATACCGTCTGGGCTTTACGTAGAAGAAGTAAAAATATAATTGATCTATGGGATGATAAACGCTATACACGATTATTTTTCATTGAAAACAAACTTATTAAGGTCTCAGTAGAACAAATAAATAAAAAAGAAACTCTAGTATCAACTAATAAAAAAATTAATCAGAAAACCAAAATCGAATTAACTCGATTATTAGAAATGATGTTAGGTCTGAATCGCAAGTTACAGGGTTTTTA
>JABDEF010000054.1 GCA_013287235.1 Gammaproteobacteria bacterium | reverse complement strand
AATTTATTGCTAATATAGTCGTTAGCCGCCTTAAGCGTCTCCAGGCGAATATAATTTTTATCGACTGTACGCAAAATAGTATAAGGAATATCAGATGAGTCTCCCATTTTGTATGTGCCTAGGCTGGTTGCATTAGCAATCAAGCATGCGATGATGGCTTGTATGTCATGCTGTGTTTTGGAGCCATGCTGCTTGATGTGTGTAAAAGCCGATAGAAATTTACATTCAGCATGGACGGCATAGATGACATCCACCAAATTAGTTATCGTCATTTTGTCGTAAAATGGGTTGTTGTATTCATCAGATTTTTTCTTATATGGTAATGTCCAGGTGGTTTTACCATTCACGGTTTTTATCCTGATAGATTTATTTTCTCCATTTTCAATGTGTTCATTAACAGAAATAATGCGTTCTTCAAGTTCAGCCTCTGTTCTATCGGAAGAAAATCATTTTTTTTTAATTTCTTCTAATCCCTCATATATTGTTGTTCTGGAGCAGTTAAATAGTTCCGCAAGATATGTGATACCACCATGATGCAATTTTTCTGCTTCTAATGCTACATAATGCCTTTTATCTTTTTCATTTAGACTGTTGTAAAAAGCTTTCATATGTTTTTCGTAATGAGGGGCGTACGGAAAGCCTATTGCATTTTCCTTAATCATTGTTAATATATCCGTGATATGAAAATGATGTATTGTATACTAAAAATAAAAATTTATTTAAATTTTAATGCTAATGAAGAATGGAATTGTTCAAGTTATTTCGTGCACGTTCCTAGGTAATAATATCGCTTGGTAGAAAATCCCCATCAACCCAATGCAAATTCCTACGTCTACCAGATGAAATAACTGCATTTTTCGTTCGGTTTCTCGATTTTTCCTCAAAATTTTAAACATTTTAAGCTTATGATATTGGTTTTTGCGTTTTTTGTTCATTTTTTGATTATCTTTTTTGATCTATTATTATTAATATGATAATATAATCATCAATTAAAAGAGGAGGATTTGAATGGCATTCGTGAGAGATAGCAATACAACAACATCAGAACTTAAACTTGAAACAATTGAAGTTTCGATTGTAGGCTTAATTGTATTAAAAGAATATCCATTAGCGTTAAGTGAGATTGAACGCTATTTATTAATAGCTAAAGATCAACAAGTTTTAGTCGAAGGGCAGTTATATTTGTTTCGCGCAATCATTAAAATATACCAATGTGATTTTGAAGAAAAAAATGATGGAACAATTTTTAATGATATTAGAAAAGCTAAACAAACGTTTTTAAAAGCTGGTCTAAATCCAAAAGGTCATATGGGATTTTTATCTATGCAGGTGATGGATAAAATATTTTCACACATTGAGCTTGAATGTGTCTACGGTACATCTGCAATAGATCATTTAACATCTGCAAAGCATTTCATTAAAAAATTGAATTTCGCGGTTAAATTATGTAAAGACATCAGTCAACGCATACCCGAAGATAATAAAGAAACACTCATGCCACTGTGGGCTGCACTTCTATGTATTCAGTTAGAATCAGGCGTGATGGAAGCAAAATCAACCTACATTGAAATTGAAAAATATTTTAAAGAATCAGACCAAAATGAATTTATGGAAAATCTTGCTATAAGATTAACAAATGCAGGGAATGAATACATCAATAAATTAATACCCAAATTTCCGGTGGTATTTGAACTAAAAAGTTTCTCTTTATGGCAGAAAATTGCTGATAAAAAAGTGGGAAAAGGAAAATTCTCTGTGAGTAAATATACGGCTGAATGCTTTGAGAGCTTACAAATAAATAAAACACAAGAAAAAAAACCGCAGTCAGAATTACAAACAGCGACGATATCATCCAAAGATACGGTTGAAAACAAATCAAAATCAACATTCAATATTGACTCAATTGGAAACTCGATAAATCTTTTAATAAAAGAAAAAAACTTTAATATGGCATTAAAGAAGATTGAGCTCTGTTTAAAAAATATAAATTTTTTCTCTAAAAATGAACAAATGAAAGCCGAAGCGCATTTATATATATATCGTGCATTGATAATAATGCATCAATGTGATTTTGATGAAAAAGAATATAAAACAATTTTGAATAACGTTATAAAAGCTAACCAAAAGTTTCCGAATACTAATCTAAATAACCCAGAAACATCGCCTCCACATGGTTCGGGATATTTCTCTACTCTTATATCAAACAACATATTTATAAATGCTGAGAATCTCTATATTAGGAATCTGTCTGAAATAAATGATGTAAAAGATATAAATCATTTTATTAAAAAATTAAATTTTATGATTAAATTAGGCAAAGACATAAATCAACGCATCTCTGAATATAACTTAATGTTACTCGTAGGCGCGTGGTTAGGACTTTTCAATATTTATTTAGATTTAGATAATGAAATGGAAGCAACAATAACATACAATCAAGCCGTGACATTCTCGAAAGATATTTTTCTTGCAACTTTAGTCATGCGATTCTCAAATAAAAATTATAAATATCTTATTAAAATAGCACCAAATTTAATTGACTTAGCTGGCGAATACAGATTTTTAAAAATATTATTAGAAATGAAAAAGAAATGTTCTAACCAAGACAAAGTATTAAAAGTATCCTCAACAAAAGTTCCAAAGGTTGTCACCCGACAAATAGAATTTCCGTCAGAATTAAATAAAATCATTGAGGGTATTGAAGCTATCGTAAATGGAAAGATTGCGAAGGGAATTAAACTATTTGAATCAATATCTGAAAAAGATTATAAAAAATGTGGCCTGAATGCACGTGATGTTAAAAATTTATTTGGAGCGATATTAAATGAAAAGCTAACAGATCTCACAAATTTATTTGTAAAAAAAGATTTTTCTAAAATAGAAAAAACTATTGCGCTTTGTCAAATGATAAAAGAATTTCGTACCGAGGACATATATAGAGCCAAGGCGCTTGCCGCTGAAGCTGTCATTCTGGATCATGAAAATAAAATCGAACAAGCTTTAACATTAATTGATGAATCATTAACATTGGATCCTAAGAATGTGGATTTTATTAAGCTTCGCATTGATTATCAATTGAAATTACAAAAATCGGATACAACAAAAAATATTCAAACATTATTGAATCAAACAAGTAAAAGTAAAATGGATAAAGATGAAAAACAAAAGGCGAAAGTAATAAAAATCCCGGAACCGACATCACCACCAAAATCAAAGATTATCAATATCCGCCCTGAGCTGCAAGGTGCAGAAGAAAATATCATATTAATAAGTGATACTATCGATAGCAATGATTTTGATAACCTAATTTCAGGTATACCATTTTTAATGCCATTTCTTGACATAGATAAATCATTTGAAAATATTTCCGATTTAGAGAATCAGTTTATTCAAGAGAGAATCAAAAAGTTTGCTATGAAACAAATCGATAAAATTAATAACAAGTTATGTTTTATGATACAAGATCAAAATATGGAAAATAGTGTAAAAAAATTATATTGTGAGAAATTACTAGAAATTAAACATATTTCCTCAGCTACTTTAGGAGAAGCGTATTACCAATATGCCAAAATTTATGAAAATGATGATAAACAAGGAGCGATAGATATATGTGAGAAAAGCTTAGCAAGATCCATATCGGAAAAAACACGATCGAAAATAACCGCATTGAAAACAAAACTACAAACACAATTAAAGGAGCAAACAATAAATCAAGCAGCAAAAGAAGCGCGAGCAGAAATTGTAAAAGATATCGGAGCAATCAATGATATCAAGAAAAAATTATTATTACTTGATCAACAGTTTCGGCAATCATTCGCTATTTTAAAACAAGACCCAACTATTAGACTTGAAAACTTAGAAAAAGAATATCAAAAATATCACATTGAAATGACAACAATTAAATCAGCCATTGCAACATTTGAAATACAAACGGATGAACAAAAAAACTCTGAAATTGCACCATTGCCTAAGGTGCAACAAACAATATACGAACGTAAAAAATTATTTGATACTTTAAAAGTACAATTTCAAAATACATCCAAATTTTTTAATAAAACATTCGAGGACATCAAAACTAATATCAATAAGATTCCCCAAAAATTTATCAATCGCATGAAAGCTGAATCAAAAAGCATATCTGCTTCGTTTTCCCAAATTAGTGATGCAATCGATGCGCTCCTTAAAATGGAAAAAAAGGAAGAAATCGACTTCACACAACTCAATCATCACCAAAGTACCTTAGCAGCAGAATTGATTTCCATAGAAATGGCTTTAAAAGAACAACGCATTCAACAGGAATTATTAAAAACATATAATCTTACAGAATACAATATATGGAAAGAGATGATCATAAGCAATGAAAAATTATTTCAAGAATTATCACGAAAAAGCCAACATATTACGAAACGCTTACAACAAGTGGCATTAAAATCAATCTCAGAGAATCAGATGATATTTAATGAAATAAATGTGATTCATGCCCAATTAAATACCATCATTAATAAAATACGACAACCTGATTACAATGAATATAAACAAGCAATCACTGCTCAAAAGAAAGTTGCTATATTAAATCCACAACTTGCACATATACACATTGAAGAAAACAAAAAATCATTTGATCTTGCGTGTAAAAATTTTCAAAAAGACATAGAAAAAATTCAATTTGATTTAAAACAAATTGATGATTTGACAGTTAAAATCAAAGAAAATTTATTTGATGAAAATCAACGACAACAATATGACAAGTTAATCTTTGATAAACAATCTGCAGAACAACAACTATTAATATTAAAAGATGCGAAGGGTCAAGACGCTTTTAATGAAGCTTATCGGCGTATTAAAAAAATGACTAAAGATACAGAAGAAAAAATTAATTTACTAATCGATAACATTAATAAGATTGAGCAGGAAGTTATCACAAATAGCAACGCTTTGTCGTTACGCAGTCAAGATAATTCATTGTTGAACGCAAAAGACATTGAAAAGCTTAAAGCACAGATAGAAAAAACGGAAGAACGCATGGAAACGCTTAAGAAACAGTTCCCTGCTTTACATCCATATCAAATAACCACGAAATATGCGACTGAACAAAAAATCATGAAAACTTTGGTGGAAGCTCAGAAATCACTTAACCAAGCCAAAGAAAAGCTCAAAAAAGCAGAAAAAATACTTGGCTATCAAACTGCTTTAAAAGATGCAAAACTGGATGGTAATCTTCAGGTGTTAATTGATCTTGCTGCAAAGTATCCAAACATAGTATTCAAAGGAGGTTTTGCATCTTATGCAGGGCTTTTAGCGATCCTCGGAGTAAAGATTGCCAACAAATTAACGATTAATGATTTTGATGCGACAATCTTGGATGATGACCCACTAAACCTCGCTAAGCAATTAGAAGAACAGGAGGGATTCATTGCCTCACCACCTGCCCTTGATAACAATGGTCAGTTAAAATATATTTCTTTACGCAAAGAATTGCCTGACGGTAAATGGGTTGACATGAATGTCAGGCCTAAAAATTATAAGGGTGATACGTTTATCACGAGTTTTAATAGCTTAAAACTTTATATTTTACCTGAGAATAAAGCAGACCCTCAAAAATATGTCGTGATCCCCATCACCAATCATCTCTGTTTATGTATAGAGAAAAACCAGAATTATTTTGATTTTTGTAATACAGTTAAAAATAAAATATACTCAGTCGCAAGATATCAACCGGAGATCCATGAAAGATATTATGTCACTGTCGTTAAAAATTATAAAAAATTAAAAGACGAATTATTCGAAAATGAACTCAACATTGATGATAAACATTGCCACAAAGGATTAGAGAGTTACCAGGCCCTCTTAAATGAACTGGATAATATATTTAAGACAGAATTAAATTCTCCCGATTATCAACGATATGTCAATTGCTTTTTGGAAATCAATGCATTGATTAAAAAGTTTGGGATCACCGATAAAGATGTGCAGCCTTATTTAAAGGCCCTTATTAAGGCGATGATTGAAAAAGCATATCCAAAAAAGCACACTGATTCAGCATTAAATACATTATCTACTAATATCATCCAGCTGATACACGTTCATTATAAAGATAATCCCTATTTGCATGATCCTAAAATCGAAAATTCCAAGCAAGATCCAAAAAACATTAATAGTCAGGCCATGCATAGTAAATTTGACTCAATCATCTTCGATTACATATCCTCACACATTAAAGATTCTCCAGCGCAAGATTTAAAATATGAAGAGCAAGTGAACTTAAGAGAATTCAAAAAGGGAGGTAAACAACCGATAACATCGCGTATGCTTCCAAAGGCGCCTATCCGAATGGAGCCCATTTATTCGTTATATACGTTGGATCAGAAAGGTTTGGTACGTCATTTAACACCTACTGAGATGATGTTTTATCGTGATGAGCTATATTTCTATGACAGTTCACGTAATACTTATTACCTTGTCAAGAAAAAAGGAGAAGCTTTAACAATCGATCAAACTAACCCAGCAGTTTATGATCAGTTATATGCATTACGTCCACTAAACACGCCTGTTGATATATCTACAGAAATGTTGGTCACGCCATTGCTTGTCAATTTTGGCTTACATCAGCAGCAACAGCAATACCAGCAAACACATTATCATACAGGAAGTTCTGAAAATCGGAAAAATTTTGGATCCAATCATTAATTCACGAGAGTGCTTTAGCTAGGCGTTACACAATTTTTTGATATCGCACGGGCGGTGTGCTACCCACTTTACAGCGGGTCAGAAGACGGTTTTTCCCCCTAGCGTGGGGCCCTCCGCCCGATGTAGACTAGAAGGTGTGGTGTTCCCTCAATGTTTTGCTTAGATGGTAGAGAATGGGTCGGAATGATTGCAACTAAAGGGCGGGAGGGTACGGAAGCCTCGACCAGGAGCCACTTTTGTTAAGCTAGCTCTTCTTCAGTTTCCATTGCCAACACCGTATCTTCATTATAGTTGTCCATTTCTAATACATCTCCAGCATTGAGTGCACGTTTATCTTCAAGTGTTAGGACATCTCTCCATTCTGGCCTAGACAGGACTCTTCGGTCTACTTCGCGAAAAAGAAAACTGGATTGAAGATTGGCCCTCTCACACCATGCCTTGATAGCGCTGGCAGGACACAATAAGGGGTCACCATAAGGTATTGCGCAGTGCTGCCCATCTCCATTTTGATCTGTTTTCGAGCGGGGAATTAAAATTTCAATTCCTTCCGGCATAAAAGTGATATGCTCCACCTTGATCTGGGTAAGTTCACTCACGCGAAATGCGCCAAAGAACCCTGTCTGTAACAACGCATTGTTTCTTGTTGATGTTAGGGTATTTTGTTGGCTTAGGTATTGCGCCATCGTGATCAGCTGTTCCGATGTCAAGACAGGTGCCTTTCGTTTTGGTTTTCCATGCACGTGCATGATTCCCGTGAGGGTTTTGCGTACAAGTGGATAGGCTGTTGGATCAGAAAATCCCTGATAGACATGCCAATGCTTAATGGCGGTGAGGCGGCGTACCAGTGTGCGTGGATTAAGTTTATCTGCAAAGGCTTGTAGATAACGGATGACAATATCAGGTGTGCTAGGCAGTAAGCAACCCGAGTTCACAAAGTGATTG
The DNA here is from genome assembly GCA_013287235.1 of Gammaproteobacteria bacterium. Next base: position 1,873 of record JABDEF010000054.1, on the reverse strand, counting down.
ATGTCATTTTGATACGCTACTCTTGTGTTCTCGCTCGTAGCGGCATGGATGTATTTGTTGCCTACGGCAGGCGGCAAAGTTGTTATGACGCGCATTTCCGAGGGCGTCATTGCCTCATTAGTAGTTGCGTTACCCAAAATTGAGCTCCTTTTTATGTTTTAATCAGAAAACACAGCAGCATAAAGAATCTTTTGCCATTTAGATACTCATAACATGCTTTATGTGACTCTTGAGATGGTCTAATAATTACCATAAAAAATACTAGAAAAACGTTTTAGCATGTGTAACGATACATGCCACGAAAAAATTAACAGAGACTTTTATGAGTAGAAACGGAATCACCTATCTTGACGTGGCGCGCTGTGCAGAGCAACTTTCCACAAGCAATGAGGACCCTACTATTGAACGGATTCGAATCCGGTTGAAAACTGGCAGCAATAGCACCATTGGAACCCATTTGCGGACTTGGCGGGCAAAACAAGACCCATTGCGGCAGTTGGCAACCAGGGAAAATATACCTGAAGAGCTGATCATACTACTCAGGGGGCTCTGAGAACGCGTCATGATCCAGGCAGAGATGCAGGTAGAGACCATTAAAAATGATACCCAGCGTGATAATATCGCTGAACAAAACAAGATACTGGCCCACGATAAATGGATGTTAGGTCAGGAAAAAGCACAGCTGGCAGGACAAGTTAAACAATTACATTCTATGTTAACAAATGAACATCGGAAATCCGCGTAATGTCAAAATCAAAAAATGTTGGAACTTGCATTTTATGCAAAGAAAAGATAGATCATCGATCCATTATAAAACATATTAATCAATGTTTAGAAAAAAATGAATGGGTTTCCATAAAAAATAATAGCCCGCTAGAAAAAGAAAAAATATTTTTAATCCAAGTATTCGCTGGAAAATCCTTTTGGTTATATGTCGAAATAAATGGTAGCTCCACACTGAACTATCTTGATTCTTTTCTAAGAGATACTTGGTTAGAATGCTGCGGCCATATGAGTCAATTCAACATTAACGGCGAAGGTTACTGTAGTGATGGTGAAATGCATAAAAAAATTAACACAGTTTTAGCGGTGGGAACTCAATTTGACTATGAATATGATTTTGGTACCACTACTGAACTGGGGGGAAAAGTGATTTCAGTACGATCAGGTAAATTAAAAAAAGATGTAAGACTGATAGCCAGAAACGATTTGCCTGAAGATATTTCTTGCACTACCTGTCAGAATAAACCGGAAGTCATTTGTTCAGTTTGCTACGACTTTTTCTGCAAGAAATGCGAGAAAAAGCATAATAGTTGCGAGGGAGAAGAGTTTATGCTCCCTGTTGTCAATTCGCCACGTATGGGGATGTGTGGTTATACGGGGGACGAATGAAGATTTTATTAATCATCGCATTCATTTTATTTATTGCAGTACTAGGAGTGGTAATTCCATCTTTACTATTTATTGGGATTGGGCATGTTATCTCCTTTGTTTTTAAGCTTACATTATTTGATGCAACAGTGTTATGTGCAGCATCAACATTTGTTTTTTATTTTATCCTTGTTGCTGCCATATATACATTTATGGAAAAGATTAATATCAAAGGTTACATCAGTGAAAATATTAAAAAAGAAAAAAGAGGCCGCACGAGAAGCAAAATTCATGCGGTCGAGTAGATTAATTGCTGATTTTATTCAGCCGGGAACTTGAAAAATCTACCGTTGTAAAAAAGCAAGAAATGACTTATTTTATAGATTAAAATGCTATTTAAAAATTTAGAGAGAAAATTATTTAGTGCATTTTCGGGGGATTCTTGCAGAGCCCCAACTTACAAATGAATGGTAAAAGACGTTTATTAGGATCATTTAAGCAC
>JABDEF010000053.1 GCA_013287235.1 Gammaproteobacteria bacterium | reverse complement strand
TGGGTGAAAACCTATGGTTTTACGATATTATTGGGTATTGCCATCGCACTTCTCGTAAACTCTGGATGGCGCTTCTGGCAAACCCGTGAAAATAAAATTTTAAACCAAGCATCTGAAATTTATGATCAAATGATCGCATTCAGAGCGCAAAATAATACCAAAGCCGCAGAAACACAAGCCAATAAATTACTAAGCCGTTATCCAAAAACACCGTATGCTGAGATGGCTTCACTGTTGCTCGCTCACGAATCTGTTGTAGAAGGCGATTATACAAAAGCCACCACCCAATTAAACTGGGTTATAGATCATAGCAAGAATCCTTCTATGCGGGTGATTGCACGTCTTCGTATTGCTCGCATTTTGATTAACCAAAATAAGCCCGATGAAGCATTGAATTTATTAAAAACCGTCGATGATATAAGTTTTATTGGTTTAGCGGATGAAGTGAAAGGCGATGCTTATCTCGCAAAAAATGATAAAACATCTGCTTTTAAAGCGTATCAAGTTGCACTCGAAGAATTACCCAACGCAGAAATCAATCGGCCGATTTTAGAAATGAAATTGAATAATTTAGCAATGAAAAGTCATTCTTAAGAGTCTCATCATGATTAAAATAATATATCTATTCATCACCGTCATTGCGAACCGAGTGCTTTTTACGAGGCGAAGCAATCCAGAAAGGCTTTCTGGATTGCGTCACCTCGTAAAAAGCACTCGGCTCGCAATGACGGCAATCAGTATGCTCAGCCTTTTTTTATGTGCATGCAGTGGTTTTTTCGATAAAGACAATACACCGCCACCTTCACCGCTTATCAATTTTAAACCGGGCGCTACCGTTACACAAAGCTATCATGTGAAAACCAATAGTGGTGTGGGCAGTGATTACCTGAAACTAGGCGCTGCTGTCACCGAAACCCTCGTTTATACGGCGGATAAAAAAGGTGACGTCACTGCTTCTAATAAACTTACCGGTAAGAAATTATGGGAAGTAAATATCGGTGTTCAAATCAGTGCGGGACCAGCAGCGAATGATCAAATTATCGTGGTAGGATCGCGACATGGGGATGTGGTTGCACTCAACCCTCAGGATGGATCGATTCGCTGGCAAACCAAAGCCTCTAGTGAAATCTTAGCGAGACCGACTATTCAAAATAATATCGTTCTCATCAAAGCGATCGATGGCAATTTATCCGCTTTCGATGGAAATGATGGCCATGCCTTGTGGCATTACCAACAAACCGAACCTTCTTTAATTTTACGAAGCAGCAGTAGTATACAAAGCCAAGATGATATTCTCATCGCAGGTTTTGCCAATGGTAATCTGACTAAACTCACTCTTCAGAATGGAAGTTTACAATGGCAAACTTCCATCGCACACCCACAAGGCAGTTTTGCCATCGAACGCATGATTGATATTGATGCGGATCCTATTATTTCTGGTCAAACTGTCTTTGCAGCAACCTATCAAGGACATATCGCATCTCTCGATTTACTCACCGGACGCGAACATTGGTCACATGATTTATCTTCTTATACCGGCATGACAGCGGATAGGCAAAATATTTATGTGACAGACGCCAGAAGTGATGTTTGGGCATTCGACCGTGAAAATGGGGCTGTGAGATGGCGTCAAGATGAACTCTCAGCAAGAAACACAACAGGCCCTGTCAGTATGGGGAGATTTATTGTGGTTGGAGATGCGGAAGGATATTTACATTGGTTAAATAAAGATGACGGTCGAATGATTGCGCGCACACGCGTTGATACTTCTGGTATTCTTGCAACACCCGTCATTGATAATAGAATTTTATATGTTGTCACGACAAACGGTCATTTGGCAACTTATACTATAAGATAAGGGAAATGTATGTTACCTGTCGTTGCCATTGTGGGCCGTCCCAATGTCGGCAAATCGACATTATTTAATTGTTTAACCACTTCACGCAATGCACTCATTTCAGATTTTCCGGGAATGACGCGTGATCGACAATATGGTGAAGCTAATATTGGCAGTAGGCGTTTTATTGTCATTGATACCGGCGGACTCACCGAAGAAAAAGATGCCTTAAACAAATTAACTGCGGAACAATCTCTACAAGCCATTCTTGAAGCGGATAAAGTCATATTTCTTGTCGATGGACGCGAAGGCATTACAGCAAGCGATCAATTCATTGCAGAAAAATTACGACGTTTAGAAAAAACTTTTTACCTTGTGGTGAATAAAACAGAAAGTTTAGATGCAGAATTGGCAAGCAGTGAATTTTATCGCTTGGGATTTGGTAAACCGGTTCCTATTTCGACCGCACATAAAGAAGGAATCACTACACTCGTTCATACATTATTTCCAGAAGATATACCGCTTGAAATAGAAAAAATCGAAAAAAATTCTATTAAATTAGCCATCATCGGCCGTCCCAATGTCGGCAAATCCACGCTTACGAATCGTTTAGTGGGAGAAGAACGTGTGATTGTGTCCGATTCACCAGGAACTACTCGCGATAGTATTTTTATTCCATTAGAACGAGGAAATTCTTCTTATACCTTGATTGATACCGCAGGTATTCGAAGACGCGGTAAAGTTTTTGAAGCAAACGAAAAATTTTCTGTCGTCAAAACCTTAAAAGCCATTTCTGAATCGCATGTGGTTTTATTTATCATGGATGCACATGAAGGGGTAACAGAACAAGATCTTAAATTATTGGGTTTTGTTTTAGAAAGCGGCCGTGCGCTTGTCATCGCGATGAATAAATGGGATGGATTAACGGAAGATGTGCGTATCGTCGCACGCAATAGTATTGATAGGCGTTTAAACTTTCTCCCCTATGTTCGAATACATTATATTTCGGCACTTCATGGATCCGGGGTGGGTGATTTATTTCAATCCATTGACGAGGCGTATCGTTCCGCCACACTTGAATTGAGTACACCCGAATTAACAAAAATATTAAATGATGCCGTGAATGCGCATACACCTCCTCTCGTACATGGGAGACGCATCAAGCTTCGTTATGCGCATCCCGGCGGACATAATCCGCCACGCATTATTATTCATGGGAATCAAGTGCATGCATTACCCGATGCATACAAACGTTATTTAGCAAATACTTTCCAAGAACGATTACATTTAATGGGAACACCCGTCCACACGGAATTCAAAAGCGGCGTCAATCCTTACCGCCATAAAAAGAATCCCTTGACACAACGACAAGCCAAGAAAAAAACAAGATTATTGCGATATTCAAAAAGACAAAGATAATAAGGACCAAGGGCTGTTTACAATTCGCTATGCTGAGTCAAAAATCAACGATATTCGAGCATCGCAGCGCAGTTTACGTTGTTGGTAAATGAGCAGCGAAGCACAGAATATCGTTGATTTTTGACCAGCATAGTAGAATTGTAGACAGCCCGAAAAAAAAGGACGACTTTCGTCGTCCTTAATAATGCTCAACTCAAATTCAGCTATCCATGCGAAAAACCCATCCTTGGACACGCAAAACGAGGAGTGGTTGTAGAAATCCTTTCAATCACCATAGCCATCCATTAGCTAATATCCATTCTACAGGAGATTTTATTAAATAAATTAACTCCTAAAGATAAAATTGTCCAAAATGAATGCATAATAAACAGAGATAAACAGTCTAATCAATGGGTTGACCTATCAATGGAAGAATAAAACCGAGGCAGATTTGTCAGATATCTTACATTGTTTGTAAGCATAATCTTACATTTATAATGGGTCTTATCCTCTGAAGTGCCTACCTACATGCTTAAAATACGGGCTTTGTCATGCGCAGCCCTTAAAGCTGATGGGCGGGCATGACATTGCATTTTTTCAACTTCCGGGCTCTCGTTCTTAAATTGAAACGCCGCCACTTTGAGGAAAAGTAACAATTTGGAAAGACTTACTATTATCACCATTTATGTCTTGTGAAAATGCCTCTTTATAGAGATTATTACCCCAAGTTAAATTTGTCACATTCTTTAAAAGAATATTATTGTTTGTCCAAAACTTTCGTGATGCATTATCCGTAAAACGTTGTATAAAATAATTATTTTGAACTGTTAACGTATTCACATCACTTGCAGCAATACCATATCGGTTTTGTGACATAAAGTTATTCGTGATTGTCACATTGGTGCTAATCGAATTTTTGAACGTATGATTAGACATTAACTGCGTGATATATTCATCTCCTACTGCAGTTTCTGGGAAAGAATAAATATTCATCGCATAAGTAATCCCGCCAAACACCTGGTTGCTATCAATCGTAAGATTATCGCTATTCATAACATAAATACCATGACAAGTCGGTGTCAGCAGTAAATTATTACTGATCGTGACGGTATCTGAATCAATCACATCTATCGAATTTCCGAGGTGATCATTACCAGAAAATTTAATGGTATTTCCTGTTATCAAATCATTATTACCAACAACAACAACATTTCCATAACTATTTTGAATCAAGGTATTATTGTGCACTGTCGCATTATCTGATGCGATTAAATAAAATACCCCATGGAAACCGGTGATATTATTATTCGTCAGTTGAATACCACTCGTCGGAATACTAGATGTCGTTATCAATAACCCTGCGGTAAAGGGTTCAGCCATCGAAAATGCATTATTCATCAGTTTGACACCGCCCGCGGCCGCTGTTGCAACTTGAATCACATATTGTAACGATTGCGTTTTGGGATGTGCGGGAATATTATTTGACGTCACATTGACTTGATCATTATCCATCACGAGTGAACCACCACCATCAACGGTAATAAGAACCGGATTGGTAGGTGAAATCGTTCCGATCAAATTACTATTCGTGATTGTTAATGATGCACCATTTTTAATGATAAAAGAACCATTGGTCAAATCTAAAGTCACATTATTGTATGTCTTTGGATAAGAAATCACGGTATTAGGATAAATCACAATTGTTTCGGCAAAACCTATCTTGGCAAGCATTAGTAATGCCAAGCTAGAATATACGTTTCGTTTACTAATCAATTTCATTTTGACTACTCCTTGTCCATAATGATATAAACTACGGGATAAACACGCCACCGTGCGCAGGGTATGTAACAAACTCTAAAGATTTACTGTTATCGCCAGGCATATCTTGAGCAAAAGCTTCCTTATAAAAATTATTTACCCATATAAGGTTTGAAGCAGAAGGTAATAATATGTCATTATCCGTCCAATATTGACGCACACTACTATCAGAAAACCGTTGTATAAAGGTATTGCCAGTCACTATCAATTGATCAACGACACCACCTGCCAACCCATAACGATTTTGTGTAAGATAGTTATTCGTGATTGAAATATTTTTATTCGATATAAAATTGATTTTTACATTTGGCTTGAATAACAATTTCGATAAATATTTATGTTTGTGCGCCATAAGAGAAGAAGGTGTTTGAATAAATATTCCATACGATAATCCATCGGATATTTGATTGTTATCAATCGAAATATTTTGCCCCCCCATGACAAATATTCCATAATTGACACCGCTTGAAATAGTATTATTGTTGATATTATCTGCATTTGCATTCACAATATCAATAGCATCTCCCATGTTCAAATTACCGGGAAATAAAATAATATTATTGTTAAATGTACTTAAATTGCCGGAATGCCAAATACTTGCAAAACTGACATTGGTAAACATATTACCGGTAACTGTCGCACTGTTCGAATTATTCAAATACAACCCGCCATGAAATTGGCTAAATGTATTATTTACAATATTAAACCCGGTGGTAGTTGTATTTTGAGTTTGTAAGGCACTTACCGTAAAAGGCGTGCTAACGGCAAAATTATTTCCCGATAAATCCACACTGCCTTGTTGTATATTGACTAATGGATTCATGGATTGCGTATTCGGTGTTGATGCAATTCCATTCACGGTAACATTCACCGTATTGTTATGCATCATGAGCGAACCATTCGTGAGGGTTGTGAAAAAAGGATTTGTCGGTGAGATAGTCACATTGATCGTTGAATTTTCTATGTTCAATGCACCACCGGTGTTCACGGTAAATCTTCCGTTTGACATATCTAAAGTGACATTGCTATATGTCGTGGGTGTATTAATATTTTGGTTGCCATTGATAATAATATCGGCAAAACAACTTTCTGATATGAGAAAAACAAATATACCTAAATATTTAAGACTAGTTCGCATTTTGGTCTCCTTACCAATAAACATTTAAATGCAACTTGTGACATTTTTCAAGAAGCTACAATTTGGCATTAAATAAAGATTATGTCAAATCATAATTGAACCCCCCCTGTTGAAGGAAATAATACAAATTGGAATGCATCCTTATTTGAATCAGAGATATCTTGTGAAAAAGCTTCTTTATACTTATTATTTTCCCATAACAACTGTGTCACATTATTTAATAATATCTCATTGTTGGTCCAGAATTTTCTATCCGATGCACTTCCAAATTTCTGGATAAAAACATTATTCATCACCGTTAAACCTGTCACATTCGTTGCAGTAATGCCATAACGATTTTGTGCTAAATAATTGTTTTGTATTTTGATATTTTCATTTTGATTGATATGCTCGAGAGAGACATGCCAGCGAGTAAATAAATCTACAAAACGGTTATAAACGTAACTAAAAGGCTCTATAGATATCCCATAAGTGATACCTCCTAAAATTTGATTTTGCTCAATCACCAAATTTTTACTATCTGAAATCACAATAGAATAACAATAACCTGAATTAATAAAATTATTTTTAATGTTAACAGCATCAGACTGAAAAATATCAATTGCATCACCCACTGTGTGATAACCTGAAAACAAAAATTTATTCTTTTCTAATACACTATTATGACATTTTATATTTAAAATATTACTTAAGCTGACTTTGATAAATGTATTTTTTTTAATGATGGTATTATCTGAATTTGCTAAAAAAATTCCTCCATGGAATTGGGAGATGATATTATGATAAAATAAATGTGTCGTTTTATATTTTTCATCTGTTAGAAAAAAACCAACGGTATAAGGTGTTTCCATAAAAAAATGATTATTCTCAATCTTCGCCATCCCCCTTGTTATGTGGAAAAGAAAATAATTGGTAATATTATTCGGTTGAGGAATAATGTTTACTGAATTGAGATGTAGAATGTTGTTCTCAAAACGAAGCCCCCCCTCTATATTGAATAAATAAAAATTATCAGGAAATATAGTTCCGTTAATTTGACTATCTTTAATTTCAAGGTAACCGCTCGGCGCTATGATGAAATAACCATGACTCATATCCAAGGTGACATTTTGATACACAACATGGGTATTGATCTGAGTAGCACCGTTAATAATAAGAGTTTCCGCATAACAATGATGAATAAAAAAAAGTAAAAAAAAATAACTGCGCTTAATCATAGGTTGCAACCTTCAATATATCTAATGTGACATCGACATTTTTTTGTATATCAGAAGGTTCTAAGGTGGGAGAAACAAGAAACATTAGACTCGTTTCACCCAATGCTTTTGCCGTAGGTTTTTTTTCATATGACATCGTATCCATATCTTTAAATGCAAGCTCCGCATAAATTTCGCTACAACTCCCCACAAAACAAGGAACACTTTTTACGTTAATTTCTTGCATGATTTTATCTCGATCCCAGCCCTTTTTTAATAATTCTTGGCGCACAAAAACATAATATTTGTAATAAGCATGTGATATCTCTCTCGGTGGAATCGTCACTCTGAGTGCTTTTACATGCATAAAATTTTCATTAAAAATATCTGCATTTCTTTTTCTTAATCGTAACCATTCTGGTAATTTTTTTAATTGCACCCGCCCAATGGCCGCTTGTATCTCCGTCATGCGCCAATTCGTTCCAAAGGAATCATGTAACCAGCGAAATCCGGGCGGGTGATTTTGAGAATGTACTTTATCAAAATTTTTTCCGTGATCTTTGAAAGACCATATCTTTTCCCATAATGTTTTATCATTCGTCGTAATCATTCCACCTTCACCGCCTGTTGTCAGGATTTTATCCTGACAAAAAGAAAAAGCACCAATATCCCCCCATGATCCAACTTTTTTTCCATGAAGGGCTGCGCCAACTGCTTGGGCACAATCTTCAATCACCTTGAGATGATGTTTTTTGGCTAGCGCCATCACTTTATCCATCTCAGCAGGCCAACCCGCAAGATGTACAACAATGATCGCTTTTGTTTTTGATGTGATAGAAGCAGCAATGCTTTCAGCAAGCATATTTTGTGAGACCGAATCTACATCTACTAACACAGGCGTTGCACCACGCATCACAATGGCGCTCGCTGATGCAATAAAAGTACGGCAAGCAGTAATCACTTCATCGCCTAAACCAATATCTAATGCATACAATGCGGCTTCTAATGCAACAGTTCCATTCATTAAAGTCACCGCATATTCCGTACCTACATATTGCGCGAATTCTTTTTCAAAGGCACGACATTCATTTCCTGTCCAATAATTCGTACATCCCGATATCAATACATTACGAACTGCATCGATTTCATCAGTACCATGCACTGGCCAACCAACAGTTTTAATACGCATATGTTTTTCCTTAAACACTAGATGCTTTTTTACGGATCAAAGGTCTCGCAGGATTTCCCACCACCGTTTCAAAAGCAGATACACTTTTTGTAACAACGGCACCCATACCAATGATCGCGCCTTTTCCAATTCTCATGGGTCTATCCTTCGTGCCTTGTTTGATAACAGCACCTGCCCCGACATACACCTCATCTTCAATAACGATCGTTCCATTGCACTGAACTAAGGGGGCAAATGTGACATAGTCGCCAATTACACAGTCATGCGTCACATAAGAATAGATATTTGCATGAAAAAATTTTCCTATTTTTATATTAGAGGTAACTGTCGTAAAAGGACAAAATATGGCGCCCTCTCCAATTTGATTGTTAGCAAGCTCCACCCTATTCAGCGCATTTATTTGAAAAGGAATTGCACCTTCAGATAACATGAATGTTGCAATTCTTTTTCTCACGTCAGAATTACTAATCGCAATATTAAAATATTTTTCTTTTGCGGGATGTAGAAAATATTCATCCATTGTCATCAATAAATGATTATTCACGTGGGTTTCATTGAATTTTTGTTCTGTCACAAATACTAATTCAACCTCTTTTGGTGAGCGTGACATGAACATCATTTCAACCAAAGGCATGACTTCTCGACCAAACCCACCTGCACCTACAATACCATATAGCATGTATTATTTATTCTCCCTTATTTTTACACTTAAGATCAAATCGAGACATGGTAGTCTCTCCCACCGCATTAATCCCTTCTCGTTTAAATATTTTAACAACCGTGATCAAAATAATTTTTACGTCAATAAGAAATGAATAATTTTTGACATACCATATATCACATTCAAATTTTTTTTTCCAAGTTAAATGATTTCTTCCATTGACCTGCGCCCATCCTGTTATCCCAGGCCGTACCATATGCCGTAACTTTTGTTCTTCCGTATAGTAAGGTAAATATTCCATCAGAAGTGGTCGTGGCCCAACAAGACTCATGTCACCTATTAGAACATTGATGAGTTCAGGTAATTCATCTAAGCTCAAACTTCGTAAAATTTTTCCAAATTTTGTTAAACGA
>JABDEF010000052.1 GCA_013287235.1 Gammaproteobacteria bacterium | reverse complement strand
TGCAGATGCCGCATTGATCGTGACGCCCTACTACAATAAACCACCGCAAAATGGATTATATGAACATTACAAACTGATTGCCGACATTGCAAAGCTTCCTATTATTTTATACAACGTGCCTTCACGCACAGCCTGTGATTTATTACCCGAAACCGTGGAACGTTTATCAAAAATTCCTTCCATCATCGGGATAAAAGAAGCCACTGGCAAGGCAGAACGCGCCATTGAAATTTTAAAGCGCTGCCCAAAAGATTTTCGTGTTTTTTGCGGTGATGATTCTGCTAATCTCGATTTAATGTTGAATGGTGCGAGCGGCGTGATTTCCGTGACCGCGAACGTGGAACCTGTTAAAATGCACCAATTCTCAGAAGCGGCGCTTTCTTCAAATAAATCTCTCGCAGAAAAATTGCATCAAGCACTCTTGCCTTTACATAAAGCGCTTTTTTTAGAGGCAAATCCTATTCCTGTCAAATGGGCATTGCATGAATTGGGGAAAATTCAAAATGGCATTCGTTTACCGCTTTTGCCACTCAATGAAAAATATCACGATGAATTAAAAAAAGTTTTACAACAAGTCATTAATGAAAAAATTCTATAGGGTTTTTATGCATTATTCAAAAATTATTTTAATCATATTTTCTATTTTTTTAACCAGTTGCTCTTACATTTATGGCGATCGAGGAATCATCCCGGATCGAGACACGGATTATCTTAAAGCAAAAAGTACCCCGCCATTACAGATTCCTCCGGGGCTTTCTTCAGACACGATTCAAGCGTACTATCCTATTCCTGAAAGAGAAAGTACCCAACCTGTACGAAAACCGAATCTTATTCCACCAGAGTTGTAAACAACCCGTAGCCAAGTCTGAAGGAGCATTATATAATTGTGCTCCCAAAGGAGAGGTACCGAAGTGGCCATAACGGCACCGACTCGAAATCGGATGGGGGGCGAGAGCTCCCACGTGGGTTCGAATCCCACCCTCTCCGCCAGATTTACCTCAATCTATTTACAGTTGGTTTATTTTGCTGTTCGACTTGGATATCATGATATATCTCATCGATTTTGATGTTCATCGCTTTTAGAAAACAATTAATTATAAGGCGCTCATGTTGAGCAGTAGTATCACAAAATTTAATAACTAATTTTTTTATCGCTTCATTTTTACTTTTACAATCGGCAATCAAATCATCTTGATTTAATGAATGATAGGCTTCTTTAAGACCTTTAAGTTCATCGATTTTTTCATAAAATGGGTTCTTTACCCATATTTTTTCGCCTTGACCTTGAGATACAACAGCACCTAAAATTTGATAGCCTGTAAGGTTTTTTCTAGCATTTTCTGTCATCATTTCGACTGTAGACCTTTCTGGTTTTTCAAATTCACTTTGCGGTACAACGAGCAATAAAGAACAAAAAATATCTAGGCTATCTGGGGCAAGTGCGGCATAATAAACTTCTTCTTTAAAATAATTTAATAAGCTACTACTGAGAAATTGATCTTGAATAAAAGATTTTAGTGAGTTTGATGTTACATCACACTTAAATTTCTCAAAATATAGATGGGAGATTGGCTCTAAAAGTGCTACAAAATCATCTTTGTGTGGCGCAGGCTGCGGCGTTTTTTTAGGACTAAACATGTCTATTTCTCCGATATGAATTCCGTATTGTAGTAATTGAATATAATACCGAAAATTTTCAGCTATTTTCAACTACCCTAAACGCTTCTGTCATGTGATTCTGTTCACTTAAAGAAATTCCAATTTTAGTAGCAACTTTACGCCAATTTTTCACGGCAACAATGACTTCTTTAATAATCCCCTGAGATCGATTCGCTTTAACTCTAAAATATTCTGCCACCTCTTTTGCCAACTCCAAATCTTGCGAATTATCTGTCTCAGACACATTCAACTTTAATCCGCGCCCCTGTGATACCGGATTAATATCAAAAGCGGGTGACAACACCCAACCATGCGGTTTTAATAAAAAACCATGATTTCTTAAATGGTCATCCACATTTGAAACACAAATATAAAATACAATTCGCCGCCACAGTTGTTCTAAATCATTATTAGGCTCAGCTCCTTCACGCATAATGAATTCAGCCAAATCAAGATAACTCACCCCACTCGCTGCATCATCACCATCTGAACGTTGTAATAGTGTCATTGCAGAGGCAAAATGAATTCTTTTACCATCACTTGTGCGATCAAATCGTCTAGAAAGAAAGGTATGATGATTGTTAAATTTCATCAAACCAGCTTCTGTCATGTTAACTCTCGCTTTTTTTGCAAGCTCATAAACCACCATTTCCCATGCACCTATATCATTTTCATCAAGTTTACTTGGAAATTTGGCTATCCATAAATTATGGTTTGTATCAATCACACTTGCTTTTGGACGAGCACCGCCTAATGAACCTCCTGGTGCAATCAGCATCCGCAACCACTTAGAATAATTTGGTTGTGTGTCAGCATTATCTTTTTCTAATGCTAAACTTGCTTGCTCTAATTCTCGTAAGAAGGTTAATGGAGGAGAAGCATACTCATTATTATTATCCAAAAATGGCCCATCTTGACTTAAACGAAATCTAAGCCCACCCATTCGATGTTGATCATGCACACCTAATAAATAATCTGATTCCAATAATTGTCGTTCTTTTCTACCCTTTTCTCGCGCCAACTGCGCCTCTCGTCGTCGCATTAATATTCGCCCCCATCGATCAGGCGATGAATCTAAAAATATGCCAAAATTGTCTTGATGATTTGACGCATATTGCGCGCCTTCGAATAATTGTAATGAAGGATCTAAGTTCTGAGCGTTTTGATTTTTCAACCAATGATGATCATATTCGAAAGAAAAAATTTCCTTTCCACGAGAAGGTATCGCCGTCAAGACTCCCAACAACGTTGGCTCGCTCAAACCAACCCAGTCCGCATAAACATAAATATGACGTTGTATTTGCTTACTCATGAAATACCTTCGGTGCACGCGTTTTCACTAGTAAATTAGCATCTTGAAGTTTTCTTCCCAGTTCATCATCGTGCGCAAGCAACGCTAAGTCTTTTTCCAATCCTAAGCAAAATAAAACCTTTGCATAAGCACCTAGCATAACGCTTGGATTACCTCGCTCAATGGCCCGTAAGGTATTTCGTGTAATACCTGCCCGCTCTGCTACCTGCATCGCTGAAAACTTCCGTCGCAATCTGGCAAGACGAATATTCTCACCTAATGCGGTTAAAAGCCTTTGCAATGAAGGAAGTAATACACTTTTTACTCTTGTCATAATAATTAATACTCATGTCAACCATTAGTAATTTGATTCTTTTATTGATCATTATAACATAAAAAATCGGAATGCTCAATCAACCAAAAAGATGACTTCTCGAGCCATATCCTCTGTTATATATAATTGACTTCCTTCTTTTAATGCATCTGCCTCTTTCAAAATTCTATCTGGTTTACAAACTGCGTCCAACCATGTTGTTCGCCGCTCGATTCCGTTGCTATTTGATTATCTTTTTCAATTAATAACACACTTTTTCCAGAGCGTGACAAGACTTCTGCGGTAAATACACCTGCAACGCTCCCGTCAATGATTGCATAGTCATATACTTTCGTATTTATACTCATTAGTTTTTTATTCACCGGCTCAAAAGCAATCGCAAAAGAAGCTGCTCTTTATTTCGATTTCAATTCGATCCCCGCGCATCAATTAACAGATAAAATTAATATGCGGTTTACCACAAGCTCACAATTTACGGTCATACAATGGAATTTAAAAAAAGGCGCGAAATTACCACAGCATTCACATCTCAATGAACAAGTGATCAGAATACTTGAGGGTAATGTCGAAGCACAAACGGGAGATCAAGTCTTCCATCTCCATGCGGGGGACGTGATGATATTTCCACCCAATGTCACACATGGTTTCATTGCGACAACAGATGCTATGATGTATGAGCAACAAACACCGATTCGTCAAGACTTTCTTCAACCCGGTTTTATTGAAAAATTAAGCGAATATCTAAAGAAAAATCAATCATGAATTGATATGATAGGTCTGTTTAAAACATAAAAAGGAGATTTATATGTTTAGTCAAAATGATTTGATCAATCAACTACATTCAAAAATTGATTCGTTTATTCAAACACTGGATACAATAATAAACGAAGAACCAGACATTTCTGAAAATCATCGAAGTATCATCCCTCCGTATCTCGCCAATCAAATGTTAAAGCGTTATAGGATAACGAGAGATAAATTACAAAAAGAATATGATAACATTATTGAACTTCGAAAAAAACCCATTTCTTTTACTCTAATCAAGGCATTATTAACATATCATTTACAGCCAGTTGATTTTTTAGTTTCCGTGATTAAATTGAATAATTACACGGAAGACCTTAAATCATTCATCGATGATATGATTAAAAATATTTGGATGAAGGAAAGTCTGACCAAATGGTTTTCTGATATAACTATATCCCTATCTTTATACACTTATCAGATATATGAATTCTTAAAATTTTATCATCATCACATCGATCTCGAATACAAACAAAATGGTTATACCCTGCTAGAAAATTTACTCCGATGGAAAGGTGCATATTTCGAGGATTATATCAGAAATCATAAGATCGATTTTTCAAAACATTCACAATTACTTTTATCTAGTCTTGATAGATGTGATTTTACACTCACAGAATATCTCATTAAACAAGGTGCGCCTGTCACAAATGACTTCCTGAAAGCATTAGACGTGCCACATTGGTTTCATGAGCGCATAAAACCCCTACTTATTTTTCAAAAATCCTCACCCGGATTTTTTAAAAATGAACTATCCGGTTCATCGCAACCATCGTCTCAGAACCAAAGGACACTATCAAACAATTAAAATAACAATAAAATAAGGAGAAAGAAAAATGACTATACCATCCATCAAAAACCAAAAAGATGCACTCAGTGAAGAACGCAAAGTCATATTGCGAAAAGCACTGTTGCGTATGGCGGATTATCTTGTATTTACTCGGCGTGAACTTTGTTCTATTTTAGGATTGAGTGAAGCATCTTTAAGTCGACTTTATGATGGCAAACGTTATATCGACCCCACCTCCAAAGAAGGGGAACTTGCTATCATGATGCTTAGACTTTACCGAAGTTTAGATATTCTTTTCGGCGGTAATCAAAAACAATGCCAACTCTGGTTACGCAGTGAAAATCAGCATTTGGGCGCCATTCCTGCTTTGATGATTCAATCCATTCAGGGCTTGAACTTAACCACCCAATACCTCGATGCCATGCGGGGAAAAATTTAAGGAATACAACTTATGACAACGAATCTTTGGAATGACTGTGTGGGACAAAATCATATCGTCGAATTACAAGAAACGGCCTGGCGTATGATTGAAGCACAGCATATTTTAGCAACACGCAAATTGGTCGATTCTGCCAATGAACAAGAAATCTTGGAAGAAATGATCGAATCTGCAAAACCACAAACGTTTGGCAAAGAATTTACCGGGTTACATGTGCTGCTTTATACCCCTTTTCGTTATCCGCCTTTACGATATGGTTCACGATTTGGAACGCGTACTGAAAGATCCTTGTGGTATGGTTCACTCGATTTCTCAACGGTTTTAGCCGAAAAAGCGTTTTATCAATTTTTATTTTTACGGGCAAGTCTTGCACAGTTTGGTAATGTGCTTCGTACTTTCACTGCATTTTCCGTACAAATTAAAACGTTTCAGGGTGTAAATTTGCATCAAGAACCGTTTACTGCACACGCCAATGTTATTTCATCGCCGACCCATTATACCACCAGTCAATCTCTGGGGACTGCGATGCGGCAACATAAGGTGGAAGCTTTTTGCTACAAATCGGCAAGAGATCCAGGAAAGGGTACCAATGTTGCACTCTTTGCACCGAATGCATTTTTGCATAAAAAACCCCAACCGGGATCTTTTCAGACGTGGCAATCTTTATCGAATGAAATGTCTGTAGAATTTATTCGAACGAGTGCGCTCGCGAATGAGTATAAAATCTTTTCGCTAGAGGCTTTTTTGGTGGATGGGAACCTTTTGACGCCGGTGAATTAATATCTGTCTCCTTCGAAAATCCCCCTTTTTCAAAGGGGGTTAATACTTTTTACCCCCTTTGAAAAAGGGGGTCGACGAGCCATGCGAGTCGGGGGGATTTTTTCGCAGAATGACAAGGAACCCTCATCCCGCTATACTATCCCCCCATGAACCTCACCGACATCAGCTATTCCGAAGAAATTTTCACCGTTAGCCGCTTAAACCGCGAAATCCGGCTTTTACTGGAGGGAAGTTTCCCTCTACTGTGGATCGAGGGTGAAATTTCAAACTTCACCATACCGAGCTCCGGACATTGGTATTTTTCTTTGAAAGATTCAACCGCACAAGTGCGCGCAGCCATGTTTCGTCCGCAAAATCGACGATTGACCTTTCTCCCCAAGGACGGGCTCCATGTTATCATCCGCGCGCGCGTGAGTTTGTATGAAGGACGCGGCGACTTTCAGTTAATCATTGAACACATGGAAGAAGCAGGCATCGGAAAATTACAAAAAAAATTCGAAGAACTCAAAAAACGCTTAAAAGAAGCGGGATTATTCGATGAAGCCCATAAAAAATCTTTCCCCGCAATCCCGAAATGTATAGGTGTAATCACTTCCACCACGGGTGCCGCCATTCGTGACATTTTACATGTGTTAAAAAGACGTTTTTCAGCCATACCCGTCATTGTCTACCCCACCTTGGTGCAAGGAGAATTTGCAGCTCCTCAAATTGTTGAAGCCATTAAAACCGCCAACCGCCGCAAAGAATGTGATTGCATCATTCTAGCAAGAGGTGGTGGATCCATTGAAGATTTATGGCCATTTAATGAAGAAATGGTGGCTCTTGCTATTTATCAAAGCCAAATTCCTATCATGACAGGTGTCGGTCATGAAATTGACTTCACGATTGCGGATTTTGTCGCAGATCGACGTGCACCGACACCTTCCGCTGCAGCGGAATTACTCACCCCCGATTCGAATGTGCTAGTGAGCGCACTTTTACAAAAAGAAAAACGTTTATTGGGGTTAGTGAAGCAGCAATTGACCCATTTACTAAAAAATTTATTATGGATGACAAAACATTTACATCGAGAACATCCGAAACGTCGCTTAAAAGAAAGTATGCAACGCTTGGATCTCGCTGAATCCACCCTCAAAAATATCATCACCATCATGCTTTTGAATAAACAGCAATATTTTAGAGAATTGGCTGCAAAATTGAATACGTTAAGCCCACTTGCAACCTTGGAGAGAGGATATGCCATTGCGACCAGGATAGATAATAAAAAGATTTTACGTTCTGCGAAAGAGGTTAAGCAGGGGGATAAAATTGATTTGCGGTTGGCGAAAGGAAGGATTGAATGCACGGTGGATAAAACTTAACGTCGTCCCGTAATGCTTTTATACGGGACGACGTTAAGCCACAGGAATGACAATGTGTTACCTATCTTCCACGTCTCTTCGAAGATTTTCTTTTGGACTTCTTTGCTTTTTTTGCAAATTTTTTCTTTAAAGCCGCTTCGGCCGCCGCCACTTTCGCTTTAGCTTCTTTGGCCTTTTTATCCAACTTCTTCTGATTGACACGTATCAGTTTATTCACTTTTTTCAAAGCCGCACGTAATTTCGTACGTGATGCTTTTTCTTTCTTCCGTAAAGTGCTTAATTGTTTCTTCAAACGCTTCAACATCGCTTTTTGATTTTTTTTTGCTGCCATAGAGTTTCCTTCCCCTTGGACCAATTAAAAAATTCCCTTTTTTGAAAAATACGCTTAAGCGGTTGCGTATTCATCTTGCCCTTTTACCACTTGGAGCTCTGCTGCAACAAATACTTCACTGGGGGACTCCAATGAATCCATCAGCGCAAGTAGTCCTTGCAACTTTTTTGTATAATTTACTTTTTCTGCTTTAAGACTGGTATTTTCTTGTCTTAATGATGTGACTTCTTTACGGAGTGTTTCAAGTTCAGTCAATAGAACCATTACTTTTTCTTCAAGCTTTTGCAAAAAATTATCTGTCATGATTTTCACCTCTTCCTTTAGATAGTTTATCCATAAAATCTTTGCTATATTATATCAATGATAGCCCTTTCGCAACGCTTTTACCTAGGAATAAATGCAATCGGAGAATTGGGATCCACGATGTTAAAAAGTTTTTCCATGTAGGTGGGAGAAGCCTCCACAATCTTATAGGTCGTCAAGACTTCACGTAAAAGTGGTTCGTGCAATTTTCGGGAAATGATCAAGGTATCTCTGGGTTGACTGACTAAAATGGGCCAATGTTCTAGCATGATTTCTTTCGTTTGACTTTCCCGTAACATGTGCGGATCAAAGTTTTGGACGGTGGGGGGCAAATGTAAATAATAATTGAGCTTATATTCTGCATCGAGTAATACGATATGCCATTCTTTCCACGGTTTAATTTTATTGGTTTCTGCCAATAACACTTGGCCAAACGTATTGACACCACCTTTGCTATAATAAATCGGAAAAAATACAACAAAAAGAAATATCAGGGATAAAAATGTTATTTTTATCCACTGTTTTGCTGCAGATAGGCGATGGCGAGAAGCAAAAATCCAATCGGCAGTAAACAATATCGCAAAAGGTACTACGGGTAAAATATAATAACTTCGCCGAGAGCCGCTCAAAGTAAAAAATAAAAATAGAATCACTGTTGCCCAAAACATCCATTTCGAATGTAAAGACAATGTTTGCCACCGCGATTTCAATGTAAAAAGCGCAGGTACAAAGAAAAAAACCCATGGAAATAAATACAAGGGAAAATAAAAAAAATACACATAAAAAGGCTCTTCGTGATCAAACGGTTTAAAATATCTTAAAATGTTTTCACGATAGACTTCCATAAAACCATTCTCTGTATAATGTGCTGCATCACCCCAATGCAGCGATAAATAAAAAGGGAGCGTATAAATACCAATGGCTGGTATCAAAGCGACAAAAAAAGATCGTTTAAAATATTTGAAAAATGTTTTTTGCAAAATAAGATCAGGAAAAATAGCAAGAATCACAACAACTGGACCCACCAATCCTTTACATAATGCAGTGACAGCCAAAATCAAAAAGAAAATCATTTCATCATAAAGGCTAGCATGATTTCTTTTTTCAAAATACCAAGAAAGTGCAAACAATGTCCCGCCCAGGTTTAGCATATCGGCATTACTGATATGCGCCCAAAAAACAAAATAGTAGGAAGTCAGCAGCATCCCAGCAGCCAATAATCCAAAACACGCATCTTTCAAATAAAAACCAATACGATAAATAGACCAAACAGAGAGTAACCCTGCCAAAGCCGACGGAAGGCGCAATGTCCATAAATTGATATGTCCAGAAACATAAGAGAAAATTGCGATCAACCAATAGGATAAAAGGGGTTTATCGTAGTAATCCACACCGTCCAATTTAGGATGCAGAAAATCATGATAATAAAACATAGTGCTGACAATATCATACCAGCGATGTTCTTGGGTCCACATTTCACGGAATCCCAGGGTGCTAAAGAGTAGTATGATAGTACTTGTCCATAAAATAAGCGCTTTTAGTTTATCCATAAAATCTATCGAATTTTTAATTTCTTCATGTAAAAACCTGTCATGCCAGCCTCCGCTGGCATGACAGTGGTTTTATGTTATGATACCGATAAAA
>JABDEF010000051.1 GCA_013287235.1 Gammaproteobacteria bacterium | reverse complement strand
AGGAAAATAGTTTATCAATACGATCACCGAATGTCATTTCCCTTTTAAATTCGATAATTTTATCTTTTAGCTCTGTGGGAATGATTGTTTCTGCAAGCCATGGATAGTCCTCGGATATTTTTTTAAGTAAATGATAGTACGTCGAATTATAATTTTTTTCGAGGTAATGATTGCATAGTGAAATGAAGGGTATTAAATCATATTTTTCTGAGATAAGTCGTTCATCAGGTAGGTTTTTATAAAAATATTCTCCTTGTGTATCCCATCTGTCGCGCGATGCATCTAATTCATTTATTTTTAATTTAAATAAAGTAAGCTCCAATTGATATTCTTTAGTAACGTTCAAAAAATATTTTGTTGCGATAAAAGTGAGCTTAGGATGCACTTCGCCTAAGATGTTTATAAAGGGTTCTAAAGGTTCGATAGTATTATCACGAAAATGTAAAACGTATTCGAGTAGTTTTCCAATCAATATTTTTTCCGTTGAATGATATGTTTTTACGATAATTGTTTCATAAATGATTTTTAGTAATTTTGTTTTTTCATTATTTATATTCATATGAATGGCAAATGATAAGTCTTTTAACGCGGCATGATATAAGCCCTTATAAAGTTGTTGCATTAAATTGCGATATTCAGTACTTTGAGGATCAACATATATATCATAATCCAGAAAATGATAAAATTCATCGAGCGCTTTTTTAAATTCATTTTTAGTTAAAGACATGAATTTTCGAATAATTGGCTCAAAATTATAATCGTTATTATCATTGATATATTCAAATGCAGCATAAAAACATAATGCGATATTTTTGAATATATTTGTTTGAGTGAAGTTCAATTTTTTTGATAATCGATTGAGATAGATTAACATCACGATGTAGCAATGTTTTGTGACTAATTTGTTTGTTTTATCCATTCCAATCGCGCATAAGAAATTTTCAAGTTTGATTTTAAAATCTGGCGTTTCATATTTTGAATCCATTTTTTCAGTGATTTTACATGCCGTGAGGGAAATAACCATTTTCCAAATGTGAGATAAACTGCCATGCATTAAAGTAAGATTATTGTAGTCCCATGCTTGATCGTCGAGTTTTTGATAGATTTCATCATCGAGTGAATCACTGGCTAACATTTTTTATTTCCTTGTTGATACATTTATTTTATTACTCTGCGTTAGCGACGTGGCAATCTAAAAGGCCTTTTAGATTGCCACGTCGCTAACGCTCCTCGCAATGACAAAAGACCCCAGGCTGTTGCGAGTGAGGACAGGCTAGTTCGGATTCTCCAAACTCAACACCCCTGCACTATAATCATACGCAAAAAGTTCCGCATATCGCCCCCATTCGATGACCGTGCGTAAAATTCTCTCTGCTTCTTTTTCTGAAAAGTAATCTTGTAATAACGACAAAAAATTTTCTTCCAATGCGCGATGGCGCGGGTGACGCATTAATTGATCGTAAATATAACGTGCTAAGGGTACATATTGTTTTAAATGTTTTAAAAATATTTTTTTGCGTTCCAAAATATCGGATTCCACAAATGCTTTTCCCGCCTCTGTGATTGTGATATCGCCTTTTGACACTTTTGCAAAATGCAAAATTTCCAATAATTCTGTGAGGGGAAATAATTCATCGATGTCTAACATTAACGTATCCGCAACATCCGGTAAATCCATTTTGCCATTGTTTTCTGGCGCATTCAGTAATTCTAATAATCCTGAAATCTCCGCGATATTCGCTTCGGGTAAGCGATAACTTAAATCAATGTGCATCGGACGCTCAGCGATTTCGCTTGTTGATTCTGGCGTTGTCATTAAGGTATAGACACGGTCGATTTGATTACGGAATCGTGGATCAAGATCTGATCGCGGGTGCGGTAAATTGACTTTAAGTTCGCTTCGAATACATCCTGGATTACTGTTAAATACAAAGATCCGATCGGCAAGCAAAACTGCCTCTTCAATATTATGTGTCACAAAAATAATCCCATGTAGTCCGGTTTTTTTTGTTTCCCATAAATCCAGTAGGTCGCTTTTTAAATTGTCTGCGGTTAAAATATCTAACGCAGAAAAAGGCTCATCCATGAGTAATACATCGGGGTTGACGACAAGCGCTCGCGCAAACCCCACGCGTTGGCGCATTCCCCCGGATAACTCTTTAGGAAATGCAGATTCAAAACCATCTAATCCAATGGTGTCGATCGCTTTTAATGCGCGTTCGCGTCGTTCATCGCGGCCGATGCCCAACGCTTCGAGTCCCAATTCAACATTTTGTAACACGGTAAGCCAAGGCAGCAAAGCGAAGGTTTGAAATACCATTGCAAGTCCTCGGACGGGACCACTAACGGGTTTCCCGCGATATAAAACCATCCCACTTGTGGGTTGTATGAGCCCTGCAAGTATACGTAATAATGTGGATTTACCCGATCCGGATTTTCCTAAAATGGCAACAATTTCACCCTCATGTATGCGAAAATCAATATTCTCAAGAACGAGTAATTCTTGTTTGTCCCCTTTTTTAAATGTTTTAGAGACGCTCTTGACTTCGATCAATGGCGCGGGTTCAATGGTCGTATTCTCATTCATAAATTAATCCTGCATAAAACGTTTTTGAGATA
Organism: Gammaproteobacteria bacterium; assembly: GCA_013287235.1. The sequence goes on along the minus strand of JABDEF010000051.1, from coordinate 7,937 downwards.
AGACGTATAGTGGTCGCCAAATCAGATAGTTAAAAAACAATACTAAAATACACATCATACCAATACCCAGTGCGGTATGGATAAAATTTCCATTTGTAGTGGATTCGGTGATATAAGCCCCTAAACCTATCGCCACTAATTTGGTATTTCCCCAGGGGACGACCTCCGCCACAATGCTTGCATTCCATGTTCCGCCTGTCGCAGTGATGGCGCCGGTGATGTAATAAGGAAATATACTGGGTAAAATCAATCGACGCCATCGTAAGAGTGGACTTAAACCGAGATTGTCTGCGACTTGTAAGATATCTTTTGGAATGACGGAAGCGCCCGCGATGACATTAAATAAAATATACCATTGTGCACCTAAAGCCATGAGTGGTGTCACCCAAACATTCACATTGAGATGGTATGTCACAATTAAAATCACCACAAACGGATATAATAAATTCGCAGGGAATGCTGCCAGAAATTGGGCGATGGGTTGTACGATGTTAGCGACATTTGGGCGTAACCCTATCCAAATACCAATGGGCACCCAAACAAGCGAACAAAGTATCACTAAAATAATCACGCGTAATGCAGTGATTAATCCTAAAATAAACACATGCTCTATAGAATACCATGGGACATAAGAGAAAAGAAAATAGGTTGAATAACCCACAATTCCGAAGAGAATCGCGATCAATACCCCATTAATGAAGTAAGAAATAAAATGTGAAGTGTTTTTTTTATGTAAAGGGCTGTCTTCTTTTGAGCGTAAAATTGAAAGATTCACAAATGCATCAAACAGTCTACGTAAATACTCACCTACATAACGTAAAAGCCGGGTTCGATGCAAAAGATTAATGACCCATGAATGCGCTTCTTTACCTTCGATCGTCGTTTGTTCTGATTTAAATTTTTCAGCCCATGCAACGAGAGGACGAAATAAGAATTGATCATAGATTAAAATCACAATAAACATCGTGAATACCGCATAACCAATCGCCCGCATATTGGCAGATTGAATGGCTACAGTGATATAGGAACCAATGCCAGGTAAAAGAATTTGTTGATTGGAAACGGAGATGGCCTCTGATGCTACCACAAAAAACCATCCGGCAGACATGGAAACCATGGTATTCCATAATAATCCAGGCATAGAGAAAGGCACATCAATGCGCCAAAATCGCTGCCAAGCCGAGAGATGCAGCATATCTGCCGCTTCATTTAATTCATAAGGAACGGATCGAACCGTTTGATAGAACCCCAATGCCATATTCCAAGCTTGGGATGTAAAAATAGCAAAAATTGCGGCACATTCAGGTCCTAAAAGAGATCCTGGAAATATGGCAATGAAACCGACGACCGTAATCGAAAGGAATCCTAAGACCGGTACCGATTGCAGAATATCAATGCAGGGAATAATGATGCGTTCCGCGCGACGACTTTTCGCTGCCCATGTCGCAAAAATAAAGGTAAATAAAAGTGAGAAAAAGAGCGCAATCAGCATGCGGGCAACAGTTCGCATGGCATATTCCGGCAAAAAGCCAGGATCCAGTGAAATAGGGAGTTTTTCGCCTAATTCATAAGGCACAGACATTTGTTTTGCGACGATTGCAAGTACGACTATCACGTTTAATACGATAAATAATGCGATGAGGTCCCAATAATTAGGGTACGCCTTTTTTTTATAAACGTTCATGAAGGTATTACGTAAAAAACTCATATTTATCTTCTCATGAAGTAGGGTGGATTAGTCGTCCCGTGATGCTCTTACACGGGATCTCTTGCCCAAGTAAGTCGATCTTGGTGTACGTAATCCACCAAAACGGTGGATTACGATGCAAAAAGCGCATCTAATCCACCCTACAAACTCTTTATGAAAGTAATATCGATTGGCCGCCATCGACTATAATATCTTGACCCGTCGTAAAATCTGCATCTCGTACTAAAAACAACACGGCTTTTGCGACTTCTCTCGCATTTCCGGGTCGTTTTAATAGGCTTAATTTTATGATTTCTTTTTTTCTCGTTTCGGTCACTGTATTTTCACCCTCTGGCCAAAGAATGGGTCCTGGAGATACGCTATTGACGCGAATATCCGGCCCCAATTCAAGCGCGAGCGCTTTAGTTAACATGTGTAGTCCTGCTTTTGAAATAGAATAAATGGGATAATTCTTCATCGGCCTCATTCCATGAATATCCACAATATTCACAATGGATCCGCGATGTTCTTGAAGATAAGGGGCGGCGAGCTTAGCCAGAAAAAAAGGCGCTTTTATGTTTGCATTCATCAATGCATTCCAATCCTCGATATTTGCCGATTCTATTTTGGTGGGATAGTATAAAGAAGCATTGTTTACCAGCACATCTAGCCGATCAAAGGTGTGAATCGCATGATTAATCATGAGCTTCCATTCATTTTCGATAGAGAGATTGGCTTTGATACGCGTGCAAGAATTTGGTCTAATCTCGTTAAAAGTACGACATAGCATTTCTGCTTCTTTTTCGGAATTGTGATAATGAATCACCACATTCATGCCATTTTCATGTAGAATTGAGGCTATTTCAGCGCCAATTCGACGTGCAGCACCTGTGATGAGTGCCACCTTTGATGAAAGCGTTTCGTTTTGCATAAATCACCTTACAAAATATATATGTATGATATGAAATTACCGAGTCCCGATCCAGTAGAAGTCGCTTTAAGTGATAGATTGAGTGAATATATCAAAGCTGAAATAGAGGCAAATAGCGGCTTGATTTCTTTTGCGCGGTTTATGGAAATGGCATTATACCAACCAGGATTAGGATATTATTCCGCAGGAAAATATAAATTTGGGAAATCTGGCGATTATGTAACTGCGCCAGAAATATCTTCTTTATTTGCAGCCACACTGGCGAATTTTTGCGAACAAGTTCTCCATGAAATACCTAAGGCTTCTATATTAGAAGTGGGTGCGGGAAGTGGACGTTTTGCAAAAGATTTATTACTCGAATTAGAAAAACGGGCATCCCTACCGGAAAAATATTATATTTTGGAAGTGAGTGCTGATTTACGTTTAAGACAAGCAGAAATGTTCTCCTCTCACTGTCCTCAAATTCTATCACGCATTCAATGGTTGGAGTCGCTTGACAATGTTCACATTCGCGGAATCATTTTGGGTAATGAAGTATTGGATGCATTGCCTGTACATCTATTTCGCATTGAAAATGACGTGATTAAGGAGCGGATGGTTGCCTGGGGTAAGGATCATTTTGTACTTCAGTTTGGGAAACCTTTGACGCCTGGCTTAAAAGAAAAAGTATCGACGTTAGTCGAAGAATATGCATTACCTTCTCATTATGAATCAGAACTACATTTAATGCTACCCGCATTGATTGACACGTTTGCCAGATGTTTGTCTGAAGGTGTCATGCTTTTTATCGATTATGGTTACGGGCGACGAGAGTATTATCATCCGGATCGGAGTATGGGAACATTAATGTGTTATTATCGCCATCATCGTCATGATGATCCATTATTTTTCCCGGGATTACAGGATATGACTGCACATGTGGATTTTACATCTCTTGCGGAGAATAATCTCTTAGATCTTTTAGGTTTTACCACACAGGCAGGTTTTTTATTGTCATCTGGTATTTTAACAAAAGAGTTATCCATTAAAGAACGCGATGCGCTCAAAACTTTTATTCTTCCAAGTAGAATGGGGGAAATTATGAAAGTGATTGCGCTCGGAAAAAATTTTAATGAAAAGCTTTTGGGTTTTCAATTTCAAGATCGACGTAGGGATTTATGAATACCTTCACCCCTCACCCAACCCTCTCCCGCACTCAACTGATTGAAATACACAGCTCTATCAGCGGGAGAGGGTTGGGTGAGCATGAGCGTGTTTTTCTTCCTCATGCCTCAAAAACAAATCCCGCGTCGCATAAAAAATAGCAAACCCAAGACACTGCAGCGAAAGTTCTATGGGTGACCCACGAAATAATGCTTTGTAACCTTCTTTTTCAATAATGTGAAGTAATCCATGCATGGTTCCTCTAGGCAGTTTTCCTGCTTGTATCAAGGTTTTTACTCTATCTAAAGGAATGGAAAAAGCGCTCCCTGTGCAAGATGCGATAAAATCCGCAATATCTTTTTGTGTTTCATTGGATTCTATTTGCATTTTTGATCCAAACAAGCCTTTTTTTAAAAGAAGATTTTCAATCGGGGATGAAATAATCGACTTTGTCAAAAACCAAGTGAAATTTCTGTAGATAGTCGGGGGAAGAGATGCGTAAGGGTGTACCCAGGGTGTTTTTAATTGCAGGGTCACTTTACGTTGGTTATATTTGGCAACGACGACGGCCGTGAGGGTGCCTAAGCCAAGCGCGGTTGCGAAGCCTGCTTCTTTTGGCGTCAATTCTTCCTTGTCTCGAAGAGTCTTTTCAATTTTGCGTTGCAAAACCATGCTACCCATATGTATTCCTCTATTAATGGTCGCCGGGTAAATGCCTTGATAAAGCGAGCAAATTTTGGCATATGAACCTTTATTAATAGCATCGCTAAAGATGATTTGATTTAAATGCGTCCTATTGTAGGTGTAGGGAAGCTTAAAATTGTAGAAAGGCATATGACTGACCTTGACGCGGCTACCTGCGGTATCGATAGGATGACCCAATACAAGTCTTGCAGTGGCTCCCACTGTGGTTGCTTTTATTTCATTCTGGTTATTCTCAATAGTTTTTTTCAAACGTTCGAAAATCGTGGGTGTAGACTTTGAAGATTGCATAGAAAAGTTCCTTGTTTTTATATTAAATGCTGCTATGCATAGAATAGGTATAACAAATACCAAGGAATAATTCCGGTGTCAATAAAATATAATTTTAGGATATAATGTTCGTTAATTGTCATGGCAGCCCCGTCATGCTTTTAGACGGGGCTGGCATGACAAAAATTTTTTTATGGGGTGTTCAGTGAAGTCATCGATTGTTGAAATACATAAAGAAGAGCTCGGATTTTGTGCTGGACATTTTACCATTTTTTCTGCCACGGATCGCGAAGACTTGCACGGTCATAATTATTATGTTCATGTCGCATTTCACGTGTTGATCAATGAAAATGGTTTAGCATTTGATTATCGTCTTTTCAAAAAGAAATTACGCGCACTCTGCGAAAGATTAAATCGACATTTTTTGTTGCCGAGTCAATCACCTTACCTCAAGTTAGAAGATGCAGGTGATATGTGGTTTGCACATTTTAATCAGGAACGTATTCCATTTTTAAAACGTGATGTGGTTATTTTACCCATTCATAATGTGACAATTGAAGAATTATCCCATTGGTTTTTGTCAGAATTAACAAAACATCCTGAAGAATTAAAAAAAGATTCAATACAATCGATGACGGTCAAGGTTTCAAATGGGCCGGGATATACTGCAGAAGCAAGTTTAATACTGTAATTTATGTCATGCTAGCTTAAAGCATGCTGGCATGGCATAGATTAATTATAAAATTTCTTAATCGTATTTATAATTTCCTGAATCGCCCGCACATTACGATTTTCGCTACGATAAATCATGCAGAGCTCATCCATGTGAAAAGGCATTTTCATCAATCGTTTTAATTTATTCGGATATAAATATTTTGCAATACATTCAGGTATGATGCCGATGCCGCATCCCTGCGCGGTTAAACAGGCAATGACTTCTAAACTATCCATGGTGAGTATACGCTTCGTTGAAATACCTGCTTTTTTACATTTTTTTAAAAGTATATCGGTTTGAGTGAGTGTTGGATTACATAAAAAAATATCTTGGGTTTTTTTGTGTGGTTCACTGATCCAAAAAGAAAATTCATCATTGCGAAGTTTTCGTATAATGAGATCAGGATGTTTGATCGGATTGATGACGATACCAATATCGATAGAAGATTGAATCACACGTTCTGTGATGTTGCGTGAAATATCATGTTTTAAATGGATTTCTAATTTGGGATGATTTTCAAGTAATTCCGCTAAAAATCCAGAAACCATATAAATCGCAATGGCGGTGGGACATCCTAGCGTCACAAATCCTTGAACTTCCTGTTCTGATGCTAGCACTTCGGATTTGGTATTTTCCCATGTTTGTAATAACTGTCTTGCATGTAATACCAGTTGTTTTCCGGAAGGGGTGAGGGATACACCGTTTTTATGACGAATAAAAAGCGCTATGCCGAGCATGTTTTCTAACCTTCGAATAGCAAGACTTAAAGAGGGTTGGCTAATACCCAATCTTTCGGATGCACGTGAAAGATTGAGGGTGCTGGATGCTTCAAGGAAATATTGTAAATCGGACGCTGAGGGGAGCATTAAAAAGACCTTTTGTGCATTGTTCTGTGTTATTTTAACGCAATTTCTATTTTTTGCAATGGTTGCTGTGCTAAAGAATCTTCCAATTCCTTTGGAGATTGTCGAAAAAACCCAAAAGGAGAACCCAAAGGTGTGATGATCGAGTCTGTGCTCGAAGCATTTTCGGGTGTTGGAACAAGATGAGATAATTGGATTTTTCGAGAGGGAATCGATAAGCTTAATTTTTTTAAGGGATGACATGCGGAATTAATATCAGCGACTTCATCACTATTATCCATATTTCTAAAATTATTGAAACTGGGTTTTCGATTTTCTGGTCTTGCGGGTGAAATAAAAATTAATTCAGCACCACTTTCTTTATTTTTTAATTTTAACGCGCCATTATTTTTTTTCAAAAATCGACATGTTTGTGATAAAGCGAAACCGAAGCCTCCTAAAAATGTAAAACCACTCTCAAATTTTTTATCGGTTTCAACACTAATTCTTTTTTCCCATAATTTATCATAAAAATAATCTATCAACGATTTTCCTTCCATAAATTTTAGTGAAAAACCGCCTGCAGTATCTGTGTAGCGAATTTTTACGGTATTTTTTTGATGGATTGTTTTCGGGATTTGAATACGAATTTCTTGATTTTGTAGATTTAAAGAATGTGATATGGCTGCATCAATGGTATTATGCACATATTCAGACATGTTTTGCTCTAAAACAACAAATGCAGCAGATTCCCCGATTTTTTTTGCAATGTCTTCACCTATTTCTTTATGTAGTCGAGTTTTAATGGATTGCAAACTGTGTCGAAGTGATGCTGTAATACTACGTGCAAAATCGAGATATCTTTCTTTTAGATTTTTAATAGAATAGTCCATTTGAAATTGATTAAACTGACAAGTTATTAAAAACATGGTTTAACTCCTTCTACGGGCTGTTTACAATTCTACTATGCTGGGCAAAAAAGCCTCGATATTCTGTGTTTCGCGACTCATTTACCAACACGCATAAACTGCGCTGCGATGCTCGAATATTGAGGTTTTTTGACGCACCCTAGCGAATTGTAAGCAAGCCCTAACTATTTTAATGTGTTATATTAAGAATGTTTTTTATAGTAGATCACAGATAAAAAATAATTGTAAGGAATTTTTGTATGCTTCTTTCAGCTATTTGTGCAATGTCAAAAAATCGAGTGATTGGATTTCAAAATAAACTTCCGTGGCATTTGCCTGCTGATTTAAGACATTTTAAAAAAATCACCATCGGACACCCTATCATCATGGGGAGAAACACTTATGAATCGATTGGACGAGCGCTGCCAGATCGTTGTAATGTCGTGATTACACGTGACGCCACTTTTCAAGCGCCGGGGTGTGTGGTAGTTAACTCTATTGAGACGGCACTCTCCGCGGCTTCTTATAGTGAAGAAGTTTTTATTATTGGTGGTGCAATGCTTTATCAACAATTATTACCGGAAGTCCAATGTATTTATTTGACAGAAATCCATCATACATTTGAAGGAGATGCATTTTTTCCGGAATTAGATAAAACCATTTGGCATGAAGTGGAGCGTATCGATCATACGGCGGATGAGGAGAATATATATTCTTATAGTTTTGTTATTTTAGAACG
>JABDEF010000050.1:9413-10852 GCA_013287235.1 Gammaproteobacteria bacterium | reverse complement strand
TTCGATGACTTCTTTTATTTCTTTTGAATCACCCTCTTTTTTTATTGAATCAAATAACAATTGATTTAACTTTCTACCTTGCATATTTTCTCTTTAATATTTTTATTTCAATACCTTCCATTTAAAAAATCCCCCCGCCTCGCAGTGCTCGTCGACCCCCTTTTTCAAAGGGGGTAAGTATACCTTTTTGGTTATGTTTTTTGAGACGCAACCCGGTCTCTTAACTCTAGCCGAGAAATTTTTCCCACATTGGTTTTTGGCAATTCTTTACAAAATTCAATATATTTTGGAATCTTATAACCCGTCAAATTTTCACGGCAAAATTGCAACACTTCCGTTTCCGTTAAATCGGGATCTTTTTTCACAATAAAAGCTTTTGCAATTTCACCTGAGTTCTCATCGGGTACACCAATCACCGCAACTTCTAAAATACCTGGCATGCGCATTAATGTATCTTCAATCTCATTGGGATACACATTAAACCCTGAAACGAGAATCATATCTTTTTTACGTTCTAAAATACGTATAAAACCCTCTTCATTGATGGATGCAATATCACCGGTTAATAACCAACCGTCTTTTGTAAAAACCTTATTGGTTTCTTGTGTATTTTTCCAATAACCCTTCATCACTTGGGGACCCTTGACCGCTAATTCACCCGGCTGATTCACGGGTAATTCTTGATAAACATCATCTAGAATACACACATCCGTTGAAGAAACCGGTAAACCCACCGTTCCATTATATTCTTTTAAAGTATACGGATTGATGGATACGCAGGGTGACGCTTCCGTTAACCCATAAGCTTCCAGAATAGGCTTACCCGTTACCGCCTGCCATTGCTCTGCAACGGTGCGTTGCACCGCCATTCCACCACCCAAAGCAACTTTTAAGCGACTGAAATCTAAAGATTTAAATTTTGGTTGATGGAGTAATGCATGAAATAACGTATTGACGCCCGTGATCACACTAAATTTAAACTTTGCAATTTCTTTTATAAAACGTGACATATCCCGCGGATTTGTGATTAAAATATTGAAACCGCCAATTTTAGGAATAAACAAACAATTCGCCAATATGAAAAAATATGATAAAGCGGCAAAGCGGTAATAATAATTTCTTGTTCCGATTTGAATTCTTGAAACCAAACTTCTGCCTGTAATACGTTTGCGATCATATTCCGATGGGTTAACATTGCGCCTTTCGAAATCCCTGTCGTCCCACGTGTATATTGTAAAAAGGCAAGATCTCCGTGTGAAATATCCACTTTTTTCAACGACAGTCTTTTACCTTCTTCTAAGGTTTTTTTAAATGGAATAATATTTGAAATATAAATAGTTGGAATTTTTTTTTGGATATATTTCAAAAAAAAATAAATCATCCATGCTTTTAATGGAGGAAATAAATCTCCTACATCTGTGATAATAATATTTTTTAAA
>JABDEF010000050.1:0-9403 GCA_013287235.1 Gammaproteobacteria bacterium | reverse complement strand
TTTTTCGCTTGTTCCACCGTATGAGCAAAATTCGAAAGTACAATAATGTTTTCAACTTCTGCATCATTTAATTGATGTATTAATTCAGGTGGTGTGTAAAGCGGATTCACATTCACAATAGCCAATCCTGCTCGCAAAGCACCAAATAATGCAACGGGATATTGCAACACATTCGGCAACATGATCGCAATACGATCGCCTTTTTTTAGTTTTAATACATTTTGTAAATAGGCAGCAAAATCTCGTGCGTATTGATCGACTTGTTTAAAAGTAAGTGTCACACCTAAATTATAAAAAGCAGGATGATCTTTAAATTTCACAAAACTTTGATCCATCATAGAAACGATAGATTGATATTTATCAGGATTAATTTCGTAGGGAGTATTTTTAGGATAATTTTTTAGCCAAATTTTTTCCACGGAATTCTTTCCTTATATCAGGGAATCTGCCATGATTTAAAATTGATCGGGACGGCCGGATTTGAACCGGCGACCACTTGCGCCCCATGCAAGTACGCTACCAGGCTGCGCCACGCCCCGCTTTTTTTCTAGTGCCATGTCATGCCAGCATGCTTTAAGCTGGCATGACATGAACTAATGCTCTTCCATTTTTAACTTCTGTAAAACATTTTCAAGGTCTACAATCACTTTTTTTAAAACGACACCCGTTTGCACGACCTTACTCACTTCTTCTCCGTTATACATCAATTGCGACCGTGCACCTTCAATCGTAAATCCATCTTCGTACAACAATTTACGAATTTGGCGCACTATCAATAAATCGTTCAACTGATAATAACGTCTTCCGCGGCGTTTTACCGGCTTCAGTCGGGAAAATTCTTGTTCCCAATACCGTAAAACATGCGGTTTTACTCCACAAAGATAGCCCACTTCACCGATGGTAAAATATCGTTTATCAGGTATTGGTGGTAATTGCTTATCGGATGGTTGTTTACTTTTCCTCATCTGATTGAGTGTCATGCGTTTCTTTCCCTGCGTAAATTTCAACACGAGCTCTCAATTTTTGTCCACTACGGAAAGTCACCACACGTCTCGCAGAAACAGGAATCATTTCTCCTGTTTTTGGATTCCTTCCGGGTCGCTCATTTTTATCATGTAATTCAAAATTACCAAATCCTGAAATCTTAACTTGTTGACCTTTTGCAAGTGAGGCGCAAATTTGTTGAAAAAATAATTCAACAACTTCTTTCGCTTCACGTTTAGCCAACCCAATGGTGTCGAATAGACGGCTTGCTATATCTGCTTTCGTGAGTGCCATAGTTTAGCCCCTTAATTCAGCAGCGAACTTTTGTTTAAGTGTCACTACAATTCGTTCCACAATATCCGTAACTTCTTCATCAACTAGCGTGCGTGAATTATGCTGTAAGGTCAAGGCCAAAGCAATACTTTTGCGATTTTTCGATTCCTTACCCTGATAAATATCAAAAACAGTAACATCCCTTAACAACTCTCCACCCACCTCATATATTGTATCCTGAATTGCCTGCGATGGTACAGTTTGATCGACAAAAATGGCAATGTCTCTTCGAATCTGTGGAAATTTTGAAATATCTTGATAATGCGGTAGTACATTTTCAACCAATGGATCTAATAATAATTCAAATACAAGCACTGGATTGATTAATTCTAATGACTGTAAGACACTGGGATGTAGCGTTCCCATTACCCCCACAAAGGTATCTTTGCGATAAATATCTGCGGTTTGACCGGGATGTAAAGCGGGATGGCTTCCTTGCTTAAAATGGAACTCACCCGATGCTTTTGTCAATTTCAATAAATTTTCAATATCGCCTTTTACATCAAAAAAATCAGCAGTGCGCGGAGCAATACCCCATTGTAAGGGATAAACCGCTCCACTCATTAAACCACCAATCACACACTGTTGCTCGTAGGTTTCTAAAGAGCTAGGCAAAAATCGCGATCCAATTTCAAAAATACGTACGCGAGGTTGCTGACGATGATGATTATACAATAACGTTTGTATCAACCCTGGCCAAATGTTAGTACGCATGACACTCATGTCTGCTGTGATCGGATTTTTTAATGCTTTGGGCTTATGATTAGGATCCAATAAATGTTGCAGTTTTTTATCGACAAAACTATAAGTAATCACTTCATGAAATCCCGCATCACATAATGCGCGCGAAAATTTTTCGATCGTTAATTGGCTTTCTTTATTCACATTCATGTGCAATAAAGCGCTAGTGTTATGCGTTGGGAGTTTATCATAGCCATATAAACGAATGACTTCTTCAATCAAATCTACTTCAAGTAAAATATCTGAACGATGTGGGGGTACTGTTACTTGCCAACCTTCGTGTGTTTTTTCTGTGGCAAAATCGAGTCGCGTTAAAATGGATTCCACCTCCTTCAGCGGAACCTGAATACCCAGAAGTTTATCAATGCGCGCCTTACGAAGCTGAATCGTTTTCGATAGGGGTAAATCATCTGGAAACTGGATATCTATCACAGGCCCTGCTTCACCTCCCACAATATCTTGAAGCAATTGTGTCGCACGTTCGATGGCTATCGTTTGTAAAGTAGGATCAACCCCTCGCTCAAAACGATGCGAAGATTCTGAATTTAAAGTGTAGCAACGACTCGTACGGGCGATACTCTCCGTACTGAAAAATGCACTTTCAAGAAAAATATCTTTTGTCAAAAGCGTCACACCAGAATCTAACCCCCCCATGACACCCGCAATGGCTAAAGGTTTTTTTCTGTCTGCAATCACCATCGTATCAGAATTAAGCGTGATCGTTTGACCATCGAGTAAAGTGAGTATCTCATCTGTTTTTGCACGGCGCACGATAATTTCATCGATGATTTCTTGGAGGTCAAACGCATGCATGGGTTGACCTAATTCCAGCATGACATAATTCATGACATCCACAATTGGACTGATACAACGAATACCACTTCGCTTTAATCGTTCTTGCATCCATAAGGGTGTCAGCACATCTGCTTTGACCTGACGAATCACACGCCCTACATAACGCGGGCATTCTTTAGGTATTTGAATATGAAGTGGTAATTGATCTTTGATGGTTGGAGAAACCGCACCCATTTTTGGCATATTCAAATCACATTGGGTAAGTGCTGTAACTTCTTTTGCTAAGCCCAATACACTTAAACAATCCCCACGATTGGGTGTCACCGCAACATCGATGATTTTATCGTCTAAATTAAGATATGTTCTGATATCTTGACCTAAAGGCGCATCATTCGGAAGTTCAATGATCCCTGTCGTTTCATCGGCGATTCCTAATTCTCGTGCCGAACACAACATACCATTCGAGACAATATCCCGTATGGTGCTACGTTTAATGGTGAGATTATTCGGTAAAATCGCGCCTGGCATGGCAAGCGCGGTTTTTAATCCTGCTCTTGCATTCGGTGCGCCACACACAATGGTAAATGGCTCATCTTGCCCTATCGTCACTTGACAAACTTTCAGTCGATCGGCATTGGGATGTTTTTCTGCATGCAGGATTTCCGCAACAACGACTTGATTAAATGTTGAAGCAACAGGTGCATATGAATCGACTTCGAGCCCTGCCATAGTAAGACGTTGACATAACGCATCTCCGGATTCATTTGGATTCACCCATTCTCGAAGCCATTGTTCACTCAGTTTCATGTTAAAACTGCCTTAAAAAACGCAAATCATTTTCAAATAGTGCACGCAAATCTGTCATGCCATAGCGAAGCATAGCGAGTCGATCTAAACCACAACCAAATGCCCATCCTGTGTAACGTTCACTATCGATTCCCACAAAACCAAATACATTGGGGTGCACCATGCCACATCCTAATACTTCCAACCAGCCAGTATTTTTACAGATACGACAGCCTTTGCCATTACAGCTCAAACAACCAATATCTACTTCAGCGGACGGTTCGGTAAAAGGAAAATAAGAAGGTCGAAAACGAATGGGAATAGGCCTTTCAAAAAAAGCTTGCAAAAATTGCGTCAAAATTCCTTTCAAATCAGAAAAACTGACATTTTCATCGACCATTAACCCTTCCACTTGATGAAACATCGGCGTATGCGTTAAATCAAAATCGCGTCGATAGACACGTCCTATGGCAATAATGCGTAATGGCGGCGGCATATTTTCCATCGCATGGATTTGTACGGGCGACGTCTGTGAACGCAATAACGTATCATCTGCAAAATAGAACGTATCTTGCATAGCTCGGGCAGGATGTAATACCGGAATATTGAGTGCCTCAAAATTATAATAATCCGTTTCAATTTCTGGACCGTCCAAGGCCATAAAGCCCATTTGCGAAAATAACATTTCAATGCGTTGACGCGTTTTTGTGACAGGATGCAGACTTCCTAACGATTGAGCTCGTCCAGATAAAGTAATGTCTAGTGCTTCGTCTTCTAATTGTTTTGCAATTTGATTTTGTTGAAGTATTTGAACTTGGCTGTCAATCAGTGTTTGAATTTGTTGTTTTGCTAAATTAACCTTTTGACCCAATTGTGGCCGTTCGGCCTGAGGTAAAGAGCCCAAGGATTTTAAAAATTCTGTTAACTGGCCTTTTTTTGCCCAAATAATGGACGCGATAATGCTCAAGCGTTTTTAAATCGACGGAATTTTTAATTTCAGCGATCGCTTGATCTAATAATTGTTCGAGGTTTGACATGCAAAAGCCCTTTAGAAAATCCCTTCCCCCCCGCGAAGCGTGGGAAGGTTAGGATGGAGGGTTTTGCCGCAAGACCCCCCATCCTAACCTTCCCCCACGCTTCGCGGGGGGAAGGGATTTTTTCCACTCTTAAGCTGCTAACGATAACTTCGACTTGACCTCGGTGACGATCGCTGCAAATGCAGTTCGATCGCGAACTGCAATATCTGCCAACACCTTTCGATCAATATCGATAGCTGCTTTTTTCAAGCCATTGATAAATGTACCATAAGTCAAACCATGCTCACGAGCCGCTGCATTGATACGAATAATCCATAATGCACGAAATTCTCTTCTACGTTGGCGACGATCACGATACGCGTATTGACCCGCTTTAATAACTGCCTGGTTCGCCGCACGAAACACCCGGCTGCGAGCCCCATAGTAACCCTTTGCCCTTGCAAGGACTTTTTTATGTCTTGCGCGCGCGGTGACGCCTCTTTTAACTCTTGGCATGATGGACCTCTTTGACTTGCGTCATCATTTGACTCGATTTATCTTTCGCATGATACTGCCGTCTGCGTTTTGCGGATTTTTTGGTGGCATAAGGCAACATACGGGTAACCGACAGATAATCGGATTCATCCACTTGCGCTGTCGGACGTAATTGACGTTTCAATTTCGTGGCTTTCTTGGTTAAGATGTGGTTACGAAAAGAACGACGGCGTTTAAAGCCGCTTGCGGTCGCTCGAAAACGTTTTGCTGCACCACGATTAGTTTTTAACTTTGGCATTTCATACTCCGGTTTTTAAAAAGGAGAGCCTGAAAAGATGAAGATCTGGGCTGCACATTCCTTCCTGGATCATGCAGGAACCCAAATCTCCACCTCCACAAACTCTCCAGCTAATCTATCCTACTTCTGCTTCTTCGGCCCAATGACCATTATCATTTGACGACCTTCCATCTTTGGTCGTTGTTCTACAACCCCTTGCTCTACAAGCTCTTGAATAATACGTTCCATCAGTTGCATACCCAATTCGGGGTGCGTCATTTCACGTCCACGGAACCGTAATGTGATTTTCGCCTTATCACCATTGTCCAAGAATCGAACAATATTACGCAACTTTACTTGGTAATCTGCTTCCTCCGTGACCGGTCTAAACTTAACTTCTTTCAGCTGAATTTGCTTTTGTTTCTTTTTAGCTGCCGCTTTGCGCTTATTTTGCTGATAGGTAAACTTACCGAAATTCATAATCCGGCATACCGGTGGCTTTGCATCAGGCGACACTTCCACTAAATCAAGGCTCACTTCTTCACTCAAACGCCTCGCTTCATTCGTGGGCACAATACCTAACTGATTTCCATCAGCATCAATCAATCGGACTTCTGGGACTCTAATTTCCTCATTAATCCGTGGTTTTTTTTCGGCGCTAATTCTCATTCCTCCTAGTCAGTTCGACCTTTTTTTGCGACAGCTTCCTGGATAAGACTTAGCACTTCTGAAAGCGCTAAACTACCCAAATCGACACCTTGTTGTGTACGGACTGAAACAGTACGCATTTCAACCTCACGGTCTCCTACGACCAATAAGTAAGGTACACATTGTAACGTGTGTTCGCGGATTTTAAAGCCGATTTTCTCATTTCTCAAGTCCGATTTTACTCTAATCCCCTGTTTTTTTAAGAAAGTGACAACTTCTTCAGCATATTCTTCCTGCCGACGCGTAATATTCATCACCACTGCCTGCTGCGGCGCTAACCAAACAGGGAGCTTTCCGGCGTAATGCTCCAGTAGAATACCAATAAAACGCTCCAAAGAACCCAAAATCGCCCGGTGAAGCATGACTGGGGTCTTTTTGCTACTATCTTCTGCAATATAATAAGCCTCAAGACGCGTAGGCTGTGAGTAATCGAGTTGTAGTGTACCACATTGCCAAGTCCTTCCGATGCAATCTTGCAAATGAAATTCTATTTTGGGACCATAAAAAGCCCCTTCTCCTGGCTTAACATCAAATGTTAAACCCGCATCCGCTAAAGAGGCAGCAAGCGCTTCTTCTGCATGGTCCCATAATTCATCTGTCCCAATGCGCTTATCCGGACGAGTAGCCAATTTAATAATGATGTCATTGAAACCAAAATCACGATACACATCAATCACTAATTTAATAATATGATAAGCTTCTTCTTGTATTTGTTCTTCTGTGCAGAAAACATGGGCATCATCTTGCACCATTTGCCGGACACGCATAAGACCATGCATGGCACCCGATAGCTCATTACGATGACAACATCCAAATTCCGCGAAACGTATCGGCAAATCTCGGTAACTTCGCAAACCCTGCTTAAACACTTGCACATGGCAGGGACAGCTCATGGGCTTTAAAGCAAATTCTCTATTGTCATCAGTCTTCACAGTAAACATTTCTTCGCCAAACATTGCCCAATGGCCAGACTTACGCCATAACTCTAAATCTACCAACTGTGGTGTGTGAATCTCTTCATAGCCATGCGCGGCGATGGTTTGACTAATGTATTGCTTGATTTGACTATAAATTGTCCATCCATTAGCATGCCAAAAAATCATGCCTGGCGCTTCTTCTTGCATATGAAATAAATCAAGATTCTTGCCAATCTTACGATGATCACGCTTTTCTGCTTCTTCTAACTGTGTGAGGTAAGCCTCTAAGGATTTTTTATCGCCCCAAGCGGTTCCGTAAATGCGTTGCAACATTTCATTCTTAGAATCCCCACGCCAATAGGCACCGGCTAATTTCGTTAATTTAAAAGCTTTGAGTTTACCTGTATTCGGCACATGCGGGCCACGACAAAGATCAATAAAATCGCCTTGCTGATAAATCGTAAGCGTTTCATTGACAGGAATATCTTCGATAATCTTTGCTTTATATTCTTCGCCTATACTTCTAAAAAAATCTATCGCTTCATCGCGTGAAATCACCCGATGTGAAACCAGTAAATCCATTTTCACTAATTCATGCATTTTTTCTTCAATGCGTACCAAATCATCCGGCGTAAAAGATCGTCCAAAAGCAAAATCATAATAAAAACCATTTTCAACCACCGGACCAATGGTCACTTGCGCGGTTGGGAATAATGATTTGACAGCTTGCGCCAGTAAATGGGCCGTAGAATGACGAATCACCTCCAGTCCTTCTGGATCTTTATCCGTCACGATAGAAATCGTTGCATCCGTATTCACCACAAAAGAGGTATCTACCAATCTTCCGTTGACCTTTCCCGCTAGCGCCGCTTTTGCAAGACCTGAACCTATGCTTGCTGCAATTTCAGCAACGGTGAGAGGATTCCCAAATTGTTTTTGACTACCATCCGGCAACGTGATGACTGGCATAATTATTTACCCAAAATAAAGATTTGATGGTAGGCACGAGTGGGATCGAACCACCGACCACCACCATGTCAAGGTGGTGCTCTACCACTGAGCTACGTGCCTATCACAAAGCCGCTAAAGATAGCATTCCGCATAAATTGGCGCAAGGATTTTTAGGAAATGATAACATGTTGTCATGCCAGCATGCTTTAAGCTGGCATCCAGCAGGGCCTTTCTGGATGCCAGCTTAAAGCATGCTGGCATGACAACATTTCCAAACACAAGGAGATCCACTCTCATGGCTGAAACACAAAATATTTTATATCTCATCGGACACACTTTAATCGGTTTTTATTTTATATTTTTTGGTTTTTGGAATATTTATCACTGGACACCCATCAGTGAAGTCATGCTCAAAAAACGTCTTCCGTCACCACTATTTTTATTGTCTATCGCCATTGGTTGGCAAATCATTTGCGGGTGTTTAATATTGCTCGGCATATGGGTAATACCTGCAGCCGTGCTTTTAATCCCATTTACATTTTTTATTGGATTTATACTCCATCCTTTCTGGGAATTTCAGGGCGAACTGCGGAAACAGCATATGGCGTTATTTATCACCAATTTCACGAATACACTGGGCGCTTTATTTTTATTAATTTATTTTTAATTTCCTGGTACAAAGCTTTTCTCATGTGCTATATCAGTACAAATATTTTTGAGTAATAACAATGTTGGTGTATCTCGTCTTGTCTGAAGTAAATTGGGACAGCCGTATTTTTCATATAACTGAGCATAGTGGGAGCTTATAAATGAAATTGCTTCACTTTTTCGGTTAGAAAAGTCATTATTTTTTAAATATTCATAAATTTCACAGAGCATATTTAATTCTCGTAAATCTTGTTGATTTCTGTATGATCCTGTGGTTTTTGCTTGACGATAAATTTTGTCAATTCTTTGTTTAATCTTGTTTAACATAGGATTAGGAGTAGAATTCTTTTCTTCAATAATTTTTTTTCTTTTTGTGATCATTGCTGGTGTTGCAAGGCTATAATCAAACAGCTTTCGCAATAAAACACGAGAGGTGCTTTCAAATCCAAAAGCTCGACGCTTGTTGCCCCAAGATAGGTTTGAAACATTATCAAAATTATCTTGAAGGGTTTTTTGAAATGCTTTAACTTGTGTTTCATCACTAGGATTCATGTCGTATAAATTTTCAAAAATTATTTTTAATGCACCGATTTTTTCTTTTTGTTCGCGGTTTTTTTTTCAATATCAATAATTTGAAAATGTAATTGATGAAGCATTTCTTCCTTTTGAGTCAAAGCTTTTTCCATTATTTTTTTATTTTCCGATGACTGAAATTGCGCATCTATTCCAATCGTTAAAACCTGGCGGTAGAT
>JABDEF010000049.1:9983-11120 GCA_013287235.1 Gammaproteobacteria bacterium | reverse complement strand
CGCACGTGGTCGCAGGGGTGGAAGACCTCGCGGTATTCCAAAAGAATCGATGGCAACGGCTTATGCAGCAGAAACGTTATATAGAGAAAGAAAGCTATCTGTTATGCAGATTGCAAAAAAATTAAATATTTCGAAGAGCACTTTGTATAAATATCTGCGCTATAGGAACGTTGAGATCAGCAATTATGAACATAAAACATGCGCGCAAGTAACGAAAGACTGACAATTTTATCACAAGTAGAACAGTCTGCTTATTATGATTTGCCTGATTTTGATGATGATCAACGTTTTGAATATCTTACATTCACAGATGAAGAGCAATCGCTTGCATTCAGCCGGCCTCATTTATCTGAACAGATTTATTGTATGTTACAGATAGGCTATTTTAAAGCTAAAAAATTATTTTTTCATTTTAGCTTGGAAGAGGTTGAAGAAGACATTAAATTTATTTTGCAGCAATACTTTACTGAGAAAATCAATTTTAACCATCAACGCATCACTAAATATGAGTATTATACCCAATGCAATTTGATTTCTTTATTTTTTAATTACAAACCATGGTCAAAAGAGTCGGAACCTATTGTACGCGAACAGGCTAAGCAAATTATTTTGCGTGATATCAATCCTTCATTTATTGCTTTAGAATTATTGAATTTTCTGCAAGAACAAAAAATCATTAGACCACGTTACACTACTTTACAAGTGATTATTCGTGACACTCTCAATACTGAACGTGAGCGAATAAAAGATATTATCAGCGAATCATTAAGTGACGAAGAAAAAGAAGCTCTAAAAAAGCTGCTTTTAAAAGAAGATGTATTATCTGACTTGGCTGCGCTAAAACAGGATGCCAAAGATTTTAAAGCCCGTATGATGACAGCCGAACGTGTGAAATTGGCTATGATGACACCATTATATCAAATAGCAAAAATAGTGTTGTCAAAACTTAAGCTTTCACAACATAATATCCATTATTACTCAAGTCTGGTTCATTATTATTCTATTCATGATTTAAGAAAAAAGATTTCAACTTCACAAACCTACCTTTATTTGCTGTGTTACATTTGGTTGCGGTATCAACAACTGACAGAAAATTTAATTGATGCATTTTGTCATCATCTTAAACAGTTTGAGCAA
>JABDEF010000049.1:1438-9973 GCA_013287235.1 Gammaproteobacteria bacterium | reverse complement strand
TTTATCAGCACCAGAAACAAGAACAGAATGAACAGCTATTGATGAAGCGCTTTGCTGGTTGCTTTATTGATACCAGCCGTTTCCCTAATGATATTCATTTTGGTGTAGTGCGAGAACAGGCGTTTCAGCAAATTCTACCTGAATCTGAGTTGCGTGATAAGCTTGCTGCTTCAAATGAAAAACCAAGTAAGGAAATTGATTTTCAATGGGAAAGTATTAGTAAACTTGGGGGACGGTTTAAAAATCATTTGCGCCCTCTGGCTATGGCGCTTAATTTTTCAAGTACGACTCCTGATAACCCATGGTTGCGTGCTCTCCATTGGTTTAAAACCATTTTCCAAAAACAAGAGAGCCTAAATCAACAACCTATCTTAAATTGCCCTGATGGAACTATTCCTAAACGGTTACGAAAATACTTGCTGAAATCAAGTGGCGGTGGAGACTCATTGCAAGGTGAACGCTATGAATTTTGGATTTATCGTCAACTCAAAAAACGTCTAAAAATAGGCGAATTATATTTAGAAGATAGTATCCACCATCGATGTCTGGAACATGAGCTTGTTTCATTAAAAGATAAAGAATCCATCCTGAAGAATTTGAATATCCCCACACTTCAAAAATCGATAGGCGAATTGTTAGATGAAAAATTTACTGAATTACACGATTTATGGATTGCTTTTAATGATGATCTCAAACAGGGCAAACTAAAACACTTGCGCTATGATGAAGAAACAAAGACCTTGCATTTACGTAAACCTAAGGGAGAAACGGATGAAGAATTACAGAATAAATTTTATTCACAACTGCCCCTTTGTGAGATTGCTGATGTATTGCAATTTGTTAATGAACGATGCCAATATTTATCGGTATTTACACATATCCAGCCACGATATTCCAAGCAGCCACCAGATAAAAAAGGTTTAATTGCCGCCATTATGGCACAAGCACTTAATCATGGGAACCTTGATATGGCAGACATTTGCAATATTCCATATCACATCCTACAAGATATTTACCAGTCACGTGTTCGGATTGCTACCTTAAAGAAGGCGAATGATATCATCAGCAATGGCATTGCTCGCATGCCTATTTTTGTTCATTATTCGCTTGATTTAAATATTCTTTATGGCGGAGTCGATGGACAAAAATATGAGGTTGAACATCCTACGACGAAAGCGCGTAACTCCAAAAAGTATTTCAAAAAAGGAAAAGGTGTCGTTGCATACACTATGTTGTCTAACCATATCCCGTTACAAACCGAATTAATTGGTGCTCACGAACATGAAAGCTATTTTGTGTTTGATATTTGGTGCAACAATACAGCAGAAGTAGTGCCTGATGTTATAACTGGTGATATGCATTGTATCAATAAAGGAAATTTTGCCATTATGGATTGGTTCGGTGGCAAATTATTTCCTCGTTTCACTGATATAGAAGCCCAGCGTAAACATCTTTACTGTGGGAATGATCCTGCAGAATATAGTGACTGTCTTATTCAACCGGTAGGAAAAATAGATCGCAACCTCATCGAAGAAGAGTAGACAAACCAACAACGTATTATTGCTACCTTAGCACTCAAGGAAATGAAACAAAGCACCTTAATTAAAAAATTATGCACCTACACTTCAGGAAATCCTACCCGTAAAGCGCTTTTTGAATACGACAAACTTATCCGTAGCATCCAAACCCTTAAATATTTACGTGATCCTAATATTCAAAAGAATACCCATCACTCGCAAAATCGGATTGAATCTTATCACTATGAACGAGCAGCAATTGCACAGATTGGTGGAAGAAAACAACTAATCGGTAGAACTGATATAGCAGTTGAAATTAGTAATCAATGCGGTAGATTATTGGCGAATGCGATTAACTACTACAATTCCTCTATTTTATCTAAACTGCTGGAGAAATTTGAGAAAACGGGTAATAAAAAAGGCATAGCCATGTTAAAAAGGATGTCGCCTGTAGCGTGGGGACATATACATTTTCAAGGTCATTTTAAATTTTCAGATGACATGTTAATTGATTTGGACGCAATGATAGAGAAAATGAACTTAGATTAGTACAAAAAATGGCAGAAATTTCGACGGTTCTCGGTTACAACCCCTCACTTGCGCATAAAATGCATGAAATAAAGGACATTATGGATTCTGCTTCGAAAGGCGAATTAAATTCTTATTGTCAACGTTATGAAGGATTTTATCAATACATGAAACTTTTAGAAAGAATGGCCAGAGCGTCATCACAGGGCGCTTTTGATGATATTATCAAAAAGAATAACCACGATAGCTTATAATGAAAATTCTGCGAACCTTTCTGGTTCAGATAAAATCTGACCTAGGATAAAAAATTTTTGCGTATAATATAATAGAGCAAGAGTAAAACCGGCCAGTTTTGTCGGTTCTTCCACAGAACCCCTTTCAGCAGGCATTGCACAAGCTCATCATTTACACGTGCTGTTAAAGCATCTGCATTTTTGTTTGGACATACTTTATCAGCTTTGCGTTCGAAGTGAAAAAATACATTTAAAATTTTTACGTAAATTGCATGGAATTTCAAAATGATTACATTACATCAATATCCTGGTTGTTGGGAGTTACCAAGCCTAAGTCCGTTTTGCATAAAGGTCGAAACGTATTTAAAAATGACGGGCATTCCATATAAAGTAGTCGTTGAAAATGACCCGCGTCATGGGCCCACAGGTAATTGGTAATAAACCTACCTCTATCGATGCGACAATTTATGCGTTTTTAAGCGTGATTATTTATACCCCTTTTGATAACCCTTTGCGAGAAGCAGTAAGCAATAATCTGCGTCTTATGGAATATGTGGCACGGATGAAATAGTAGCCCGAGGTAACAACGCATAGCACAGGGCCCATCATCTGCTGCGATCCTTATTTTCTTGCCTAAAAAATACAAAAAAATGGACAGTTATTCTTTTTTAGTGTAATATTAGCGCTATTTTTAACGAAGGTAATTTGATATGCAACCGCGAATCAATTTGAACACAGAAAATATTGCAGATTCTACCTTGATTATGTCTGACAATACTATACATTCAAGAAAAAGGAAAAAACCAGAAAAATCCAGTGATCCTTCGAAGCCTAAAGACGATAAATCATCGAGTACTACCCACCTCCTCATTCCTATCAATAATAGCGATCTCACTGCGTTTGATGATGCTAATCTTATTGATACGAACTCAAGTTCTAGTTTGAACACACCAATATTTAATGATTTCCCAGATGGTTATAATAATCCTAACAATCTGATTGGGAGCGATATAGATAATCTAGAGAGCTGGGTTAATGATATTTTTTTTGATATTGAAACGAAAGCAGAGACTTCTATAAATCATACTTCACTTCAAACGAATACATCTTCTCAAAATGCATCATCGAGTTCTCGTCAAACCAGCTATTCAAACTCAAGCTTGAGCTCATCTTCTAGTCAATCGTCAAATACTGTTACTTCTGATCGGTTGGCAAGCTTAAATTTCTCAGAAACTGAAGAAAATGTTCTGTTGAAGATTATGAAGATTAGTGAATTAGCAGCACTCGAAAAGCAATGTAGAAATATTATTTTCAGTGTACAAAAACCAATTCCAGATAAATTAGAAAAAACCGAACTAATTGAGCTGTTATATGATAAAATAGAAAAAAAAATATCTAATGATACTACAGGAAAAAAGAAAAAATATAATATTCAAAAAAGTAGAGATATAATTAGGACAATTTATGCAAAAGAAACGGTACATATTCTTCTGATTGAAGGAAGAATAAATCGTGATGGTTCCAAGGGATTAATAAATGCCAATGAATTAATAAATAACTTAATAAAACGTTTTTCCAGTTTCTCCAAAGGAAAAAGAAAAAGACGATTGACAGACCGACAGAAGAAATTAATACCGAATTTTTCCCAGTCATTTGATGTTTCAAGTCCTTTATTATCTACTGTTTCCGATGCGACCCCAATCTTTAATAGTCCATCCATTGATTCCATTGCGCAAGTTGACTGGATTGACGATGTTAACCTTATTCAAACGGACTCAAGTTCCACGTCTAATAGCTCATCCTATCCTATTAATGATTTCTTTGCTCCAGTGAGCCCAACTAAAGACGATCAAGACAATAAACCAAATTTAAATACTTCGCTTCAAATAAATACATCTTCTCAAAATGGATTATCGATCTCTCATCAGATATCCCACTCTAGCATTACTAAGAAAATAAAAGGTGTAAAGAAAAATTCAAATACTTATGATCAAGAGTTGGAAAGCTTAGATTTTTTATTAGCTGGAAAAAAGTCCGTGTTGGATATTATGAATATTTCCCAAAAAAACTTCTTATTGCAATGTAAAAATCTTATTGTCGATATCCCCATTGAGTTAGATGAAAGCAATCTAATCAAACATTTGTGTACGCAAATAGAATGCCAGATAAAAAATAATAAAGTAACTAAAAAAAAATACAATATTCCTAAGGGAAACAAGCTCGCAAGAGAGATAATTAGAGCGACTTATGCACAAGGAATCGCACATATTCTTCTGAAAGAACCAAGAATAAACCCTGATATTTCTGATAAATTAATACAACATCTCATTCAAAGAGAATTGACAACGGCAGAGAAGAGATTGATACCGAATTTTTCCACTCCAATTGACGTTTCTACTAGTCAATCGTCAAATACCGTTATTTCTCCACAAGAACAAATCAAAAAAGAATGTACAAGAACTCTTTTCCCTTCCTCTTTTTTAATTGAGCTTCTGAAGGAGGCAGATAAAGAGGAACTAATCCAAATTTTATTAAAAAAAATAAAATACGAAATAAACAAGGGTCTGGAAAAGGGAGACTATATAGACTATATTTTTTCTAAAGGATCCAACTTTGAAAGAAATAAAATCAGCGTTGCCTATGCAAAAATATTCGTAAAAATTCTTCTAGAGAAAGAAGTAATAATAGATGATATTTCTGATGCATTAATAAAGGCTCTTCTTAAATCACAAGAAATACCGGATTGTTCTGATGATCCATATGCCGTTATCATCTCTTTATCATCTAAATACAATACTGGTATGTTGAGTAGCAGCCCAAAAGGTGTAATTAATACACAGAGTTCTCCACTTCTAATAAATTCATTATTTTCGTCAACTTCTTCTCAGCACCCCTATTCAAATTCAAGCTTGAGCTCATCTTCTAGTCAAGCCTCGATTCCCATTTCTGATGTGACGTCATCTTATTTAGCTTCAGAGAATCCTAGCTATAATCTTAACAATGCGAATACGAAGAGTGCTCAACTTCAAAGTTATGCATTATTTTCTCAGCATGAATCCCCCTATTCAAGCTCAAGCTTGAGTTCATCTTCTAGTCAATCGTCAGATATCATTTCCAATATGATCTCAACGTCCGCTGATCTCAATAATATCAGTGATACGCCAGAAAACTTGAATGATATTTATTTTAATCCTCCCACTCCAACTTTGGATGAGATGGAGAATTTTATGGGTGACCTTCTTGAAAATGAGAACTTTCTAACTTATCGAAAAAAATAAACTTTTGTTGGTAGGTACATTCTAAAAAATGTTGATGAGGCACTAGCCTTAGTATTTTTATTATATCATTTTTATCTTAAAATATTGTGGAAATAGAATCGGATAAAAATATCTGTTTTCTTAAGTATTTTCGTCCGAACATGGAAATGATTTTAAAATGGAGATATAGAATGAAAATTTTTAAAACAGTATTACTGAAGATATTTTTTAGCACAATCATTTTAACGGTTTCATTTCATACCTTTGCCGCTGTAAAAAACAAATTTATTTCTTTTACAGATACCGGCGGCACAAGTAAACCCCTAGTTTTAATTCATGCTTTCCCCACTGATTTACGTTTGTGGGATCCTCAACAAGAAACGCTAAAAAAACACTTTCGCGTGATTGCTATAGATTTATGGGGATTTGGTAAATCAGCAGCGGTAGATGGGAATGCGGTGACAATGATAGATTTTGCTGACGAAGTCAAAAACTTAGGGTGCAATTACATATTTTCCCCAAAATCGGATTTCATCCCTGTCTCAATGTAATCACGTTCTCACCCGCTGAACTTTGCTTTGAACAGATGGCAAAATTACTCTGATGATTTTTTCATTCTGTTTTACATATAACGTTATAAAACATTGTATAAACATTTTTATTGAACAGTATTAACTCAATTCTAGCTTCCTCTAATCTACATTATACATCATCCTTTTTAAGGATATCTAAAAGTTCATTTTTCCTTTTTTCTAATGTTGATATTTTTCGTTTTGCTGCATTTATTTCTTTTTTTATATTCGTTAGCTCTTTTTCAATTATTTTCTTTTTTAAATGATTTTTTCCGTATTTTTTGGTAACAAAATTTTCAACTTCACTTCTGATTAATTTAAGGTAAGGATTTCCATGCATATTATTTTTTTTATATTGTAATTTACCCGTCCTTATGCCTTGAATAATTTCATCTTGTGTTAGTCCAAATTCTTCACGGGCAGATTTATCACTCATAGTGCCATTGTTTGTTATCCAAACTGATTCTTTATGCGTCATTAATTTTCTCTATTATCGATTTTAGTAATTTTTTTGCTGCCCATTTTTTCAAGAGATGCGATAAAATCTGAGTATACAGAAAAATCACCCTGCACAGCTTTAAAAAATATTCTTATTAATGTGTCGAGATTGGGTCTATGTTCTACGTTAAGATTATAGCGATCTAAAATACCGTCGATATTATAAATATCTTTTGTTATAGCATGGAGTTTTTCTTTATTCATATTCTGTTGCGATGGTTTCTGGTTTTCCATCAGAATTCGATGAAATTTTCTTTGTTGTTCCTTTTCATGGGGTAGCTGGATTGAGGTCATATAATCGGATACAAAAACCTGTTTATCAGATTCACAAGCAGGACATTCCCGTGCTGGTGGAAGATATTCATATGAAATTTTACCTGTTTTGAGACCTGTCATCATACCCAATGGTGAACTGCGACATACAAGAGGTTTATTATTCATTAGCATACATCCCATAGCAGCGCTACATGTTCCTGATGGTACCTCCATATCATAATATTGATATACTGTTTCTATAGGTTGTAAAAAAGGACAAATACTATCATGAGCATCTTCTGGGCGAGTTGTCATATCCACAGACCCAACAGGAAGATAGCGAATATAGGGAAAATAGAGTTGATATTCTTCCAAATAAAATAACTCTAACAAAGGTGGATTACCCTCAAAAAGATCTCGCGTTGTTTTTATTCCAAAATATTTAGCACCATGGCTAGAGATAATATTGTAAATATCTGCTAGTGTGATCATTAAATAATTTTTATGTTTGCAACATTCACCAGAACATTTTTGCAAACAAGCATTATGGTCAAATGGGAATGAATCATCTGTAGTTAGCGGAACTCCATGTATCTCCATAGATGGCATGATGCCAAGATCATTTGAATCACCAAAAATTTTATGAGCTATCTCACTAATGAAATCTGGGTTTTTTTCTAAAAGATCAGAGAAATCATCCAACCCATCCTTCCTTAATTCTATAGCTAAATTTTTCATATCAAGATGGCCATATCTATCCATTAATTTCTTATATATTTGATCAAACATATGTAATCCTTATTTGCTATAGCTGTATAGCGCTCAAATAGTCCCTAACTGCTTTTAGAATATCTGGCAAATAGTAATCCATCTTTTGCCAATCACTTTCAGAAACACCGAAAAAAACTGAAAATCTCATCCAGTGGCTAAATAAGACAATCGTAATAGGCGGTAAGTGAAGGTTCATGCATTTACTTTACACTCGATAATCAAGTGTTTTATTCCTTATCATCAATATTCAGAAATGAACATTTTATCTTCTAAAACCATGTGTTTTCTCTGATAAATTTTCATCTATTTTAGAAATTAATTCCTTTTTAAAATATTCTAATCCTTTTATTAGACGACTATCGGACGGATTTTTTTCACTGATTACAGGCAGATAATCGCAATTTCCAAAACCAGGATTGTTATGATCGATAAAAGAGTACGCACGTCTAAATATTCCTTCATAAGGACTTTTTACATAAGAGGTAAATAATAAAATATTTTGTGCAGCAAATAATCCACGTCCCCGATAATTTATATTGCTTCTTACATCATATTTATCAGCTACGATGTGTTGAATAGCTAAAGAGAATCTTATTCGTAATAAGTCATCTAATGAAAATTCATCATCAATAATTGTAAACGCAGATACTGTACACTTATTTAATATTCTGTTATATAAAAACATGGCGCAAATACAAGAATCTTTTTCACCTTTTACAGCATAATCATCTGCTAATTTTAATAAATCAAAACGATTATCTCCCAAGGAAAAAAATAAATTTTCGATTGTCGAAGCAATAGAATATTTATTACTTATTTTTATATATGAATGATGCGGTTCTTTTAATAATAAAAATTCTGCCATGGATTTGCAAAATGTAATGGCTTTTTCTCTGTCCTGAAT